>DAIOXF010000053.1:0-595 GCA_036758105.1 Candidatus Saccharimonadota bacterium
TTGCCGTCGAGGAGTCGACATCAGATGCAAAGTATATAACGTGGATTTGTCGGCTAGTGCTGCCTGGGCTGCCAGTTGCGGCCGGATCGACATAGGTGTAGGCTTTGGTGCCGGTTAATAGGTTTAAGTTCTTAAGGGTCGTATCATCGGTTGGTCCAGTATATGAGTTGCCTTGGTAGGTGATAGCCGTGCCATTCCAGACTGCATCAGTGGCAGCGTGGGTGAGTGGAGCGGTAAAAACGATCCACAAAAAAGCCGCCACAATTGTGGCGAGGACGTAGCTAAGGATTCTTCGAACGGAAAAATCACCGCGCGAAGAGGCTTGAGTAGCTTCCCACATAGGGCAATCATAGCATTTTACAGATTAAAAGTCAATGTTTAAATTCAGAAAAGACGGAGCCAAGACCCAGGGTATCGTGATGACTACCCTGGGTCTTACAGCTACATCACGTGGTAGTCGAGGTACAACCTGTACCCCGACCAGAACCATGGTCCCAGCAGCGACACTGCCATGCAGACGATCGTGGTGATCCCCCAGCCGAGGCTGGTGATGACCTGTCGTGTTGCTACGGCATGCAGCGCCACGATGTACGCC
>DAIOXF010000053.1:605-4225 GCA_036758105.1 Candidatus Saccharimonadota bacterium
GTACGCCACGACGGGCAGTAGCCCCAAGAGGACGTACGTGATCAGACCGCCGCTCTTCAGCAGACTGTAGCTGTCCCAGCTGTTGCTGCCGATGGAGGCGACGAGCCAGGTCGTCACGAACATCATGATAGCCAGGAAGGCCGCCACAAGTCCTGTGGCGATTGCCTTGCTTGAGCGATCGTCTACGCGCTTGTCCGTTACCGGATTGCGTACGAAGAGCGACCCGATGCCCCACATGCCAGCGATGATTAGGCCACCGGCCATCACAATCGCCAGCCAGATGCAGAATTCGGCGATGGCCGTCTTCTGAAGCAGGAAGGGGATGATCATGAGGGCAGAGATGCCATAGACGATGATTGCGCCGAGCGATGTCGTTCGGCGACTGCGCCAACTCATCGTCGGGTCGGCCACGTCGTGGTCGACATCAATGTGACGCATTAGTACTCCTAGGTGTAGGTAATCGGATATCCGTCTTTTCTGAAGGTTCGTCTCGAACACCACAGAAAAAATCGGATGTGAAACTGTATTACATTATACCACATTTTGTATAAAATGTAAATATTAAGCTATTACATCAGATTGACACTTGAAAAGCCCGCCGGACTTTGCTACAATGCGTATCTGATGATAACACCAGATAATAAAGCCAAGGCATTAGCTTTGACACAAGTTCACAAAACCGACGTTGGATCGCCTCAGGCCCAAGCGTCTGTTCTGACGACTCGTATCAAAGAAATTACCGAGCACCTAAAAGTCAACCAGCACGACAACATGGCTCGTCGCGGTTTGATTCAAATGGTGGGACGCCGCAAGCGTTTGCTGAAATACCTCGAAGGTAAAAACTTTGATGCTTATAAAGCGACGGTAGCAGCACTCGGACTCCGCAAATAATTTGCGGAGTTTTGCTTTCTGGTGATTTTTTCTTAACTAAATCTTAAAACGCCCCTCGTGGTATAATTAGGGTATCGCTCGCAGTCTGGCTAAGTGGTGGATAGAGCAATTTGTGTTTTCACAAGTTTCTATACCCCTTACTTAGGCTTAAACATCAATAATATCAGCGAGCAGGATAAACAGGAGGCCCAAATGGCAATTATCAACCCTTATGGAAAAGAGATCTTTAAGGTCGAAACCGAACTAGCCGGTCGCACCTTGACTCTAGAAGTCAACCGCGTTGGTTTTCGAACTAGCGCCAGTGTGCTGGTGACTTACGGCGAAACCGTCGTACTTGGTACGGCAATGGTCAGCAAAGGCTCGATTAGTGGCATGGATTATTTCCCGCTATCAATTGACTACGAAGAAAAATTTTATGCTAGCGGCAAGATTAGTGGCAGCCGCTTTATTAAACGCGAAGGCCGCCCAAGCGACGAGGCAATTTTAATTGGTCGTTTGATTGACCGTCCAATTCGTCCGTTGTTTCCAAAAGGCTATCGTCAAGAAGTCCAGACAGTAGCAACGGTTCTTTCAATGGATCCAAACTTCCGACCTGACATGGTCGCGATGATTGCTGCTTCAGCCGCCCTAACACTTACCGGTGCGCCGTTTGACGGTCCAGTTGCTGGTCTACGCATCGCTTATGTTGATGGCAAATTCAAAGCTTTTGCAAGTTCCGCCGAACGCGACGCCAGTGACCTTGACCTAGTTGTAGCTGGTACCGCCAGCGGCATTACGATGGTTGAGGCTGGTGCTAACGAAGTATCCGAAGATTTAGTAGCCGAGGCGCTTGCTTGGGCCTATGAAACTTACCAGCCAGCCATAAAACTTCAAAAAGAGTTGGCTAAAAAAGTCGGTGTCGTGCCACTTGAGTACGAGCTAATCTTGCCAAACGCCGAGATTCAATCTGCGGTTGATGCCTGGGTTGATGGCAAGCTAGGCGAGGACATTCGTTTGCCTTATCCAGAGCGCAACGAACTAGTCGCAACTTTGCGTGACCAGTTCCACGCTGCCATGGTTGAAAAAGTCGGCATCGATGAATACAAAGCTCAACGGGCTGAATACGACGAGGCCTTTACAAGTGCGCTTCACAAAGACGCCCGTAAGGGTATTGTCGAGCACCAACTGCGACCCGACGGCCGCAAGCTTGACGAGATTCGTCCACTTTCTAGCGAAGTTGGCATCTTGCCACGGGCTCACGGTTCATCAATCTTTACCCGCGGTATTACGCAGGGCTTAAACATTGTTACTTTGGCGCCACTCAGCTTTTCACAAATGGTTGATTCGATGGAGCAAAACGACTTTGAACGCCACTACATGCACCATTACAACGCGCCTGGCTACACAGTAGGTGAAGTTCGCCGCCTAAGTGGCCCAGGACGTCGCGAAATCGGTCACGGCTACCTAGCTGAACGTGCCATTATGCCAGTTTTGCCTGCTATCGAAGATTTTCCATACGCTATCCGTAGCGTCACCGAAATTATGAGCCAAAACGGTTCAACTTCGATGGCCGCAACTTGTAGCTCAGTTCTAGCCCTTATGGATGCCGGCGTGCCACTAAAGGCGCCAGTTTCTGGTATCGCCATGGGGCTCATGATGGAAGGCGACAAGCCACATGTGTTGTCTGACATTGCCGATGCTGAAGATTTTGCCGGTGACATGGACTTTAAGGTGACTGGTACTGCTAAGGGAATCACGGCTATCCAGATGGACATGAAAGTTCACGGACTGCCAGTTGAAATCTTGCGCCAAGCGCTCGAGACTGCTAAACCTGGTCGTGCCTTCATTTTGAAGCACATGCTTGAGACTTTGGCCGCACCACGTGCGACGCTTAGCCCATACGCGCCACGCATTGAAAAGATCAAGATTAATCCTGACAAAATCGGTGCCGTGATTGGTAAGGGTGGCGAGACAATCAACAAGATTACCGCTGAAACCGGTGCTCAAATTGATATCAGCAACGATGGTTTGATTACGATTGCAGCAGTTGACGAGGTTGCTATCCAAAAAGCCCTCAACTGGATCAAGGGTCTAACCGAAGAGCCAGAAGTTGGTACGATTTACGAAGGTAAAGTTGTCAGCATTAAAGATTTTGGTGCTTTCATCAACATTATGCCGGGTATCGATGGCATGGTTCACATTAGTGAGCTTTCGAATGAGCGTGTTGAAAAGGTGACTGATGTCCTTACAGAAGGCCAAATTGTAAAGGCGAAACTTATCGGTATCGACGACCGTGGCCGCTTAAGCCTCAGCCTCAAGAACCTCTAGCACTTGCAAACTTCAATCTATCGTGCTATGATTAGATTACTAAACGCAGTCTTGTAATAGGGGTAGAGTGAACAACAAGCAGACACTTCTTGAACAAATTAGGGCGGATATTATCGCTAATAATATCTGTCCAGATTTGGCCAAGACGGCCACGAACCTAGTGATGGGCGACGGGAACGTTGATGCCGATATCGTGTTTATTGGTGAAGCGCCTGGCAAGAGCGAGGACGAGCAAGGTGTACCGTTTGTCGGTGCGGCCGGTAAGTTCCTTGATGCAATGCTAGAAACCATCAACCTGAAGCGTGCCGATATTTACATTACTAATATTGTAAAATATCGTCCGCCCAGTAATCGTGATCCATTGCCCGAGGAAAAAAGTGCTTTTTGGCCCTACCTGGTGCGTCAGCTAGATGTTATCAACC
>DAIOXF010000054.1:0-4143 GCA_036758105.1 Candidatus Saccharimonadota bacterium
TTCACTTGACCAGGGTATCGACTACGTCAATAGTATCGTGGAGACCAACCTGGCATCACGCATGATTTCTGGTAGCGTCCGTGCCTACCAGCAGGCCTCGGCTTTGTCATACGTGCCGATCAACTTAATCGGTGTAGCAATCAGTACGGCCGCTTTTCCGAAAATGGCCGAACGGCTAGGCGAGGGCCGACCCGATTTATTTAAGAACGAGCTTCGGGTTGTTCTACGAGTGATTATTTGGATTGCCCTGCCAGTGACAGTAATTGCATATTTCGGTCGTGGTTATCTGGTGAACTTTATTAACAACGGTGGTGATAGTATCATGGCTGGTATTCTTGGAATCCTATCGATTGCTATTTTATTCAGGTCAATTTACCACATTTCGGCCCGCAGCTTTTATGCTCAACAGGACACCAAGACTCCGCTTTACATTTCGTTTATCGCAATCGGCCTCAATATTATACTGGCGGTTTGGTTTACGATGGGGTTTGGTCTGGGCGTCTATGGATTAGCCTGGGCAACAGCCATTGTCTCTTGTGTTGAAGTAGTAATTTTGTTTGTTATGATGTCGCGCAGCATGAGCGGTCTATTTGACAAGAGCTTCATTAACGCCCTAACTAGGATGGCTAGTGCGACTGGTTTTATGGCAGCCGTTACGTATATTTTGGTCCAGCTTCTACCGCTTAGCATTAGTGACCAAAGTTTCCTGTCGAGCTTTCCTAAGTTTGTTCTAATTGTAATTGGTAGTGTATCGTCATACTGCGTGTTTAGTTATATGTTCAAGTTGGAAGAAGTTGTCCCGATTATATCTCGGGTTCAAAAAATTCTATTTTATCGGATTCGCTAGATTATGAACCAAGATCATATTCGCAATTTTTGTATTATCGCGCACATTGATCATGGCAAGTCGACTTTGGCCGACCGCATGCTAGAGCTGACCGGAACGGTACAGAAGCGCGATATGAAGTCGCAGATGCTTGACAGTATGGACTTGGAGCGCGAAAAAGGGATTACAATTAAGCTTGCCCCAGTCCGAATGAAGCATAAAGGCTATGATTTAAACCTGATTGACACACCAGGACACGTTGACTTTAGCTATGAAGTTAGCCGGTCACTCCAGGCCTGTGAAGGTGCTATTTTGGTAGTTGATGCCAGCCAAGGCATTCAAGCGCAAACGTTGGCTAATGTTTACTTGGCTATAGCGGCCAATCTAACGATTATTCCAGTCTTAAACAAGATAGATTTGCCAGCAGCCGATGTACCTCGTGTTAGCGCTGAAGTTATTAATCTGCTGGGCTGCAAAAAAGAAGATATTTTGATGATTAGCGCCAAGACCGGACAGGGTGTCGAGCAGGTGCTAGATGCTGTGGTTGAAAATATTGCATCGCCGCGAGGTGACTCAATGGCAACTACCCGCGCTTTAATATTTGATAGTTATTATGATGATTATCGCGGTGTCATTTTGTATGTTCGAGTGGTTGATGGTTCTATTAAAAAGTCAGACATTATCGAAATGATGGCGACCAGTGCTAGTGGCATTGCTCTTGAAGTTGGGTCGCTTAATCCAGTTATGACGCCGGGCTTAGAGCTAACAACTGGCGAAATTGGTTATATCGTCACAAACCTACGTACCACCCGGGACGCTCGAGTCGGCGACACTGTTACGACCAAGCGCTCGCATAATGATGCACAGTTGCCAGGTTATAAACTAGTCAAACCGTTTGTCTACGCTGGTTTTTTTCCGGTCAGTAATGATGATTATCAAGATTTAAAAGATGCCGTCGAGCGGCTTAGCCTAAGTGATTCTGCCTTACAATTCGAGCCGGAAAACTCGCCAGTACTTGGTTTTGGTGTGCGAATCGGCTTTTTAGGGCTGCTTCATATGGATATCGTGCGCGAACGATTAGAGCGTGAGTACAACCTGGATTTGGTTATTACAAATCCGTCGACTGACTATCATGTTGCTCTGACTTCTGGTGACGAGTTGGATATTAAAAGTGCTGGTGAGTTGCCTGATATCAGCCGAGTGCGCGAGATTTGTGAACCCTGGATTAAGGGTGAAATTGTGGTTCCAAAAGCGTACATCGGTGGCGTTTTGCAGTTGATTGTTAATAAGCGAGGGCGACAGAATAGTTTAAGTTATATCGACGAGCAGGCTTTGATTAGTTTTGAGGCGCCGCTAGCTAACCTGCTAACTGATTTTTACGATCAGCTAAAGTCAGTTACTAGTGGTTACGGGTCATTTAATTACGAACTTGATAATTATCGGGCCGAGGATTTAGTTAGAGTTGATTTTTATGTAGCTGGCGAAATTATTGATGCTCTTAGTGTGATGGCTCATCGCACGGAATCACAGCGCTTAGGCCGAGAAATTGTTGACAAGTTAAAAGAGGTGATTCCGCGCCAGAATTTCCAAGTCTCCTTGCAGGCGGCAATTGGTGGCAAATTTATCGCCCGGGCTGATTTGTCAGCTTACCGCAAAGACGTTACGACCGGTTTGTACGGCGGCGATGTCTCTCGTAAAAAGAAGGTTCTAGCCAAGCAGGCAAAGGGCAAAAAGCGCATGAAGCGTTTTGGAAAAGTCGACATTCCGTCCGAGGCCTTTACGGTTATGCTGAAACGCGATTAGTACCAGGCATAACTTGAAAATCTGATATACGTCGGGCGCGCGGGTCTACCGCTATTGGTTGATGTTTACGTAGGTACCATTCGGCTGGTTCGACTGGTACCGGTGGTTGTTTGGACGATACGATATCCATACCAGCTCGGCCTGGTCGATTTGAAGACACGATGACAGGTGTCTTATCTGTGAAGTCAGGTAAGCTATCAAAAGCAAAATCATCGAGTGGCAGGTCAACGATGTCGGCTGAATTTCTGGCTATTAAGCTTGCCTTTGCAGCGACTCGTGATCGTCGGCTTTCCGCTGCGTGTCGCATTAGCACGATGACAATTGATAAGTTAAATAAGACAATGATAGGCAAAGCGACTAGCAGACTGGTTACGATGTCATAACTAAACGGTACGACCAAGCTAATTATAAGGCTGCCCAAGATTACCCATTTTTCATAACTAAATAATTTTTTAGGTTTTAAAGGCTTAATAATATCGATGAAGCTAATTAAAAGCGGTAGCTGAAAAACTAATATAAATGTCACGATTATGTTAATTACAAAGTTTAGATAGCTGTCGGCTGATATCAGAGCGGTTATGCCGCCGATTTGATAACCAGCGAAGAAGTGGAGAGTACCTGGAAGTATGCAGGTAAAGGCAAAAACGGCGCCAGAGATAGCAAGTACCGATGACATGAAAGCTGTAGTGTAAATCCTTTTTTTAGTTACGGCACTTGGAAAGGCTGGCTGGGCGAACATAACTAGGTTATAGATCAGAACGGGCATAGCAATCGCCAGGCTTCCCGTCAAGCAAACCCTTATAATAAAGGCGAAGCTGCCAGCGGGAGTGTTGTAATAAAGCGGAACACCAAGTGGTGATCGTAGAAGCTCAATCAACGGTCCGTAGAAAACATAAACTAAGCCACCGGCAAGTATTAGGGCAATAACTGAAATGAAAACCCGCTTTTTAAGTTCGCGAATGTGATCAGATAGCTTTGTGGCTGGCTGAGTTTGGCTAATCGGTCGCTTCACCTAAGGCCACCTTTATTATTTTTTAGTAGTCTTGTCTTCGGGTTCGTCACGGAAACCTTTTTTGATTTCTTTAGCTGACCGGCCGATGCCGCGTGCAAGTTCTGGTAGTTTTTTGCCACCGGTGAACAGTATGACAATAGCCAACACTATTAATAAAATAATCTCAATTTTACCAAGTCCCATAATAAACACTCCCTTATTTATGTAATCTCTTTAAATATAAGCAAAATGGGCCGATTATACAAGTCCAACAACGCTAGTAGCCCAACTCAATTTGCTTGCGCTTGATAGAATTGATTTATTGTGTCGTTTAGCTTATGATTAATTTAAGTTTTAGGAGTTGTGCGGGTAGGTGTATGGTGAATAAGAATTTAGTCCAAAAGATAGGCGATCAAGAGATGGACCGTAAGGCTTTTCTGAAGTACAGCGGTCTTTTGTTGGCTAGTCTAGTCGGTCTACGCGGTATTATTAGTCTCTTAACTGTAAGTGAACCGCCTCAGCC
>DAIOXF010000055.1:0-3862 GCA_036758105.1 Candidatus Saccharimonadota bacterium
TGTAGGTTTTCGAGGTCACTGTCATTAACAATGCTGTAGTCGGCGATAGCAATCGGCCCGCCTTTTTCAAGGTTCTCGATTTCGGCCCAGTCGCGTTGATTTGCTTCATTGTCAGTCAGCGGTCGAACTGGACGGACATTCAGACGGCGGTGTCGAAGGTGTTTTGAGGCAATGATAGCCACAACGATTAATTCGCCAGGAAAGGCCGATTTGAGTGTTTTGTATTCTGTCCAGCTATAAATTCCATCGGCAATAATGCGGTGTTGACCACTTTTTTCGAGTTCATTAATTTGGTCAATGATTCTTTTGGCAATAAAGTCGTTGCCCTCGCGCGCGCGCAAATCTTCGCGAAAAACCTTCTCGTTTTCGGCAGTGTGCTCTATCCCAGCCTTAGTCATGGCTTCAAGGACAACGCCGCCAAAATAAACTTTTGGGTAGTCCTTATTGGTTAGATATTCGACGGCTGAGCTTTTACCAGCACCGGCTAGGCCCACGAAGGCGATAATTTTTAGGTTTTTGGTAGTATTCATAACATAAGTTTAACAGATTATGATTATTTATCTTTCTGGCGGGGTTGGCCCTCTTTGGGCTATACTAATTACATGACAAAACGACTGGCAGTGATTGACGGCAAATCAGTATTTTATCGCGGCTATTATTCGATGCCAGGACTTTCGCTAAGTGACGGCACGCCAACCGGCGGTGTGTTTGGTTTTGCGTCGCTGGCTATCGAGCTTATTAAAAAGCTTAAACCCGACTACGTGGCGGTGGCCTGGGATAAAAAAGGCACGAACATCCGTAAGCGCCGTGAGATATATCCAGAGTACAAAGCCGGCCGTAAGAAGGCGCCAGATGACTTTTATGCCCAGATGCCAATCTTGTTTGAGTTGTTGGATGCTTTTGGCTGGCCACTTTACGAACTGGATGATTATGAGGCTGATGATATTTTGGGGGCGTTTGCTAAAGAGGCGACCGCAAAAGGCATCGAGACTGATTTAATTACTAGCGACCTAGATGCTTTGCAGCTGGTCGGGCCGCTGACGAAAGTTTATGCTCTTAAAAACGGTCTATCGAATTTGGAAGAATTCAACGTTGATTATTTTGAGAAAAAATACGGCATTGAAGTTGAACAATTTTTGGACCTTAAGTCTCTAAAAGGTGATTCATCGGATAATCTGCCGGGTGTACCGGGTATCGGTGAAAAGACCGCAATTTCATTGCTGCAAGTCTATAAAACACTAGACAATATTTATGACAACATCGACGAGATTAAGCCGTCGATTGCCAATAAGCTGACAGCTGGAAAGAAGCTAGCCTATATGAGTAAGGAAGTTGGCCGTATTTGGGTTGACGCGCCGGTTAAATTGGATTGGGACGTGGCTGATGTCAATGATACCGACCTTGATAAAGTAGCTGCAATCTTGAAACGGTTGGAGTTTTCGTCACTTGTCAGGCGCTTACCGGACCATATGCAGGCCAAAAGGCCGGATGAAGCTGACGATGCGCCACTTATACAAAGTGACCTGAAAGAGGTTGCTTGGCCGGAAGTAATAAGTATTGATGGGCCAGTTGTACTTAGGGTTGAGGGCGAGTCGATATGGCTATCGATGAACGATAAAACGTTTGCGCGCACCAAGGCAAGTGACCTAGATCGTAGCGTTTGGCGCGTTTTCGATCTAGCTACGGTGGTGAGCTATGATGCCAAAATATTGTACCACCAGTTGGCGGCCATCGGTATTTTTGTAAAGTTTGGCGAGTTACATGATATTCACCAAGCGGCTTTCCTAATCAACCCATTGCAACGTGATCGTAGCCTAAGCAGCCTAGTTAGTATTGACGTTGACGAAAGCATGGCCGAGCAGGTGATTGCAGCTATGTGGAGTGTTTATAAGTCACAACAGACAAAATTTGAAACCGAACCGAAGCTAGCTAAAATTGCTCGTGAGTTTGATTTTCCGCTGACTTACATTCTGTTTAGAATGGAATACCGTGGTATCAAAATTAATCCCGAAATCCTTCAAGAAATGAGCGAAAAGCTTGGTCAGGAGCACGCTCGTCTTGAACAAGAAATGTATTCAATAGTCGGCTACGATTTTAACATTGGTAGCCCAGCTCAACTTTCAGAAGTGTTATTTACAAAATTACAACTGCCGACGGCTGGTATTAAAAAAGGCAAAACTGGCTACAGCACGGGTCAGAAAGAGCTTAATAAACTACGCGGCCAGCATCCAGTCATCGAGCTAATTGAGCGTACTCGTGAGCTGGCCAAGCTTAAAAATACCTACGTTGATGCTTTACCGAAACTAGTCGATGGACAAAATCGTATTCACACGACTTTCAATCAGGATGTTGCTAGTACGGGACGGCTAAGTAGTACTAATCCGAACCTGCAAAATATTCCGGTGCGCACCGACCTGGGACGCCAAATTCGGGCCGCTTTTATACCGGACGGCGACAAGATATTTATCAGCGCCGACTACTCTCAATTTGAACTACGCCTGGCAGCTATCCTGGCCGGTGATAAAGAAATGATTAATGACTTTAACGGCGACATTGATATTCACACCAAGACAGCTAGCGAGGTTTATAGTGTACCAATGGACGACGTCACGAAACGACAGCGACGCGATGCCAAGGTAATTAACTTTGGTATTTTATACGGTATGAGTCCACATGGCCTAAGCGCCGCCACCGGTATGACATTTTTTGAAGCCAAGAAGTTCATTGATCGTTATTTTGAATTGCGTTCGCCAATCCGACGTTACATCGAAGCGACTTTAAACCAAGCGCGAACCGACGGCTATGTTGAAACTTATTTTGGCCGTCGTCGCCCGACGCCCGATATTCACAGCAGTAATTTTATTGTTCGCCAGAGCGCTGAACGAGCGGCGGCTAACATGCCGATTCAGGGCACCGAAGCTGATCTGATGAAGTTAGCGATGCTTGAAGTCGACCAAAAGCTTGGCGGCCTGGGTGAACAAATCTTGCAGATTCACGACAGTATTTTAGTCGAAGCACCAGTCGAAAATGCCGATAAAATTGCCGAATTATTAAAAAGCACCATGGAAAATATCGCGCCGCAATTGGGTATAAAACTGCGCGTCGATGTCGAGATTGGTAAGGATTGGGGTGAGCTTTAGATGGAGCCAATTAAGATTGTTCGTTTGCGTCCTACGGCTATCTTGCCGTCATACCAGACCGAATACGCCGCGGGGATGGATATTCATGCCTGTATTGATCAGCCTATGGTGCTAAGACCGCTGGAGAGGGCTATGGTCGGCACTGGTCTGGCGATTGAACTGCCGCCAGGGTATGAGGCGCAAATTAGGGCTCGTAGTGGCCTAGCGATTAAGCACGGCCTGACGATGGTTAATGGCATTGGTACGATCGATGGAGATTACAGGGGAGAGGTGGCGGCGCTAGTCGTTAACTTGGGTAGCGTTGACTTTGTAATCGAGCCCGATATGCGCATTGCTCAAATGGTAATCGCAAAGTACGAAACTATCAGTTGGCAGTTGGCTGACGAACTAGGCCAGACCGTCCGCGGCCGGGGTGGCATGGGTAGCACCGGGGTATCGTCGTAATTGACTACACGTCAGAAAGATACTAAGATATAGTCTATGGCAAGCTATCGAAATTCTCGAATTTTTCCAATCGCATTAGTCCTAATTATCGCCGCTATTGCAATCGCTGCGCTTGTATCACTTACCCGAGCTATCTTCTTTAGCACTCCTAGCACCAATCAAACGACGACGGTTAGTCAAGTCGACGCCGGCCGACAGGCATTACGAAGCACCACAGCTGATCGATCAGTTCGTATGACCGTTCGCGGCGAGATTGTCGCCGATGAAAAGTTTCACTC
>DAIOXF010000056.1:0-3659 GCA_036758105.1 Candidatus Saccharimonadota bacterium
ACATAATAGCATTGTCGCTGCCTGCTTAAGTGTCCGCACGCCAGTTGGCCAAGCCGAAGCGATTGCTAGCGCTGTGGCCTCCAGCGTAATTGCTTGGCTTGAAGATAAACCAGAGGTGACTAGCCAAGATTTGCGTGTTGTGACGGCCAAACATCTTCATTCACACCACCCTGACGCCGCTTATATGTACGAACAATATCGGATTACGATTTAAAGGAGAACATGATGGCAACAAAAAACTCATTCGACTATGACCTAATTGTTATCGGCAGTGGCGCCGGTGGAAGTGCTGCGGCGACAATTGCCGCCAGAGCTGGCAAACGCGTCGCCATCATCGAATCCGATACTTTTGGCGGTGACTCGCCCAACTGGAGTGATGTTCCGACCAAGGCCTTGCTGCACGCTGCTCACCTGTTTGATGAAGCCAGGCATGGCGCCCGCTTTGGTCTGCGATCAGCCACTCTTGGCTATAACTATCCGTCAATCCGCGCTTGGAAAGATTTAGCTGTCGAACGCACCGGTGCTGGTGGCAATCGTCGCTATTACGAAACTCAAGGCATTCATACATTCACAGGTGAAGCCCGCTTTTTAGCACCAAACGAAATTAGCGTTAATCGCCGTCACTTGTCGGCGGCATTCTTTCTAGTTGCCACTGGCTCAAGCTGGACTATACCTAATATTCCCGGTCTTGATAAGGTCAACTATCTGACACCGCGTACTATTTTGGAAACGATTCGCCCGCCAAAAAGCTTGTTTATTATCGGTGGGGGTGGCATAGGCGTCGAGATCGCTCAATTGATGGCTATCTTTGGTACCAAAGTTTATATTGCTGAAAAAGCCAGCCGAATTTTACCTAACCAAGATAGTGAAGTCGCTACCTTAATGGAGCGCGTTTTATCAGAGCAAAAAGGCATTACCAGCCTGACCGAATGCCGTATCTTATCGGTCGTCAATGACGGCATCAGCAAACGTGTCACAATCTCGCGCGGTGGCGTTGAAAAATCAATGAAAGTTGATGAAGTTCTAGTGGCCGCCGGCCGGACGCCAAATGTCGACATCGGCTTAGAGAACGCAACTGTTAAATATACACCAAAGGGCATCGAAGTTAACGATTTTCTACAAACCAGCGCCAAGCATATTTTTGCCGCCGGTGATGTCTTGGGCCATGGTAGTCAAACTCACACAGCACTACTAGAAAGCCAAATTGCCGCTAATAATATCCTACATAAAGCCAAAGTTGCCGTTGATTACACCGCGACACCATCGGTTATCTTTACCTACCCGACTATTGCCAACGTTGGTTTTAGCGAAGACGATTGTTTGAAGCGCGATCTAGCTATTAATAAAGCCACCGCGCCACTTAATATCATCGCCCGCAGCAACACGTCAGATTTTAGAGATGGCTTTGTCAAAATAATTACTGATAAAAAAGGTATAATTTTGGGCGCCACCATTGTCGCCCCACAAGCCGCCGAGATGATTCACGAACTGACTCTAGCGGTTAAACACAGCATGACAGCTGACGATATCGCTCAGACCCCACATGCTTTCCTTAGCTGGAGCGAAGCAATCCGTGTTGCCGCCAGCAAGCTTGCATAGCTATCTGGCTATTCTCTGTGTGCGGCTTGAACGAGATCGTTGAGTTTTCTATCCACAAAAATACCTGAGTAGCTCGCCGTTTCAATGCTACTTGCAGCCAAAATACGATCAACAAAACGATACTGCTCGATATTACTAATCGAAACTCCACTCGCGAGCGCGAGCTCCCTATCTCCCAATACGGCTTTCATGGCGGCTACCTTACGGGCATCGGCCGCATATCCTGTGCCTGGGCCACTTGTCGTGACGACATCGATACCCGCTCCATATGTTCTCACTAATCCCGCCGCGTCAGATGGATTATCAGTATAGGTATCAGTGTATTTGAAGGCGACACCACCAAAAAATTCCGCATCTTTAACTTTTCGATCTTCTCTCAGCCTTGTGAGATCGAGATGATCTGCCGATCCATCATCTACCCAAAAGGCATTTGGAAGTGAGTCGATACCACCCTGTTCTAACATATCAGCCATATGGTTTACTGCCCCCGAAGGTGATAAAGCGAGATAGTTCACTCCAATCCAAGCGCTCTGGCCAAGCTCTCTGCGGACATGATTATATGCTCTGTCCAATACATTTAGGTTTCGTGGCGATAGGTGGTCAATTAGAAATACCCCGTCAGCGCCCACTTCAAGGGCTTGTTGAGACAGCTCGAGTGCATGTTCTGGTGACCTCAGATGAACAACGGGATATATCTTCATAGATTTAGTATACCACCTCGGTCAAGACTCACGCCCACTCATGAGTGCGGGGGCAGGATTTGGCGTAGCGCAGTGCAGCAAAATCAGCTTGCTCATTTTGCAAACAAGCGAAGGAGTCGCGCCAACGGCGAGACGATACCTGCGACCCGCCAGATTGTCTGGCGGTAGTCGCTGGTTTGAATATTACACGCGCAGCGTAAGAAAAAAGCCCCAACTTTCGTTGGGACTGTTTTCTTGGTTGCGGGGGCAGGATTTGAACCTGCGACCTGATGGTTATGAGCCATCCGAGCTGACCAGACTGCTCCACCCCGCGGCACGTTAACTAGATTAACAGATACAAACTAAAAATACAAGCGTAAGCTTAATTCGATGCGGGCTTGTTATTGACGCCAAAAAAGAAATTAGCCCATTGTTGAAAATTGCTTAGCGGCAGGTCGGGCGTCGTAACCTGAACGGTCGAAGCCTGGTCAGCTGCAATCACCGCGGCTGAGTTGTCCGGCAAAATCAATACTTTCTCGCCAGGTTTCGCTAGGCCTAAACTTTGACGTGCCGATAACTCTTGGTATTCGGTCGTCTTGTAATAACGCTGTTCAAGTTGCATGTTCATAGTTTCAAGCTGAGCTAGCTGCAGCTGGCGCGCTTTGAAATCAACCTCTTTTTGCAGATCGTAGTTACGCTGCATTACGCCAAGTGACCCCCAAACCCAACCGGCCGCAATCATCAGCGCTACTGCCATGACGACATTATTTAGCGTCAGGTATTTGCGACTAAAGTTATAATACAGGCGACGGATGTTTATTTTTTTCATGGCTTATTACCATATATTATAGCCCACTTGGGGGCTAATAGGATATAATATCCGAAGCGGGGCTGTAGCTCATCGGTCAGAGCAGGCGGCTCATAACCACTTGGTAGATAGTTCAACTCTATCCAGCCCCACCAATATGATTAGCGGACTTTTATGTCCGTTTTTTACACCCCTGGCTCTTGGCGGCCTGACTATAAGCAGGTATGCTACTGTTTAGTACTATTTATGTTTCGATTTTGTCGTACCAGCCGTACGGTACACTTTCGTAACTAGCTTACTTCTTTTGCGAGCGTCGGCATTACCGGGACCATATTCCCGACGAAGGCTTGATTCAATCTGGCCGCTGTAGTCGACGTCGCTCGGCATCGGTGCACCAGAATCACCCCGCGCAAGTGTAAATATAGCCTGCAGAGCCTCCGCTCCCATCCGACTAGCAATAACACTCATGTTACTAAGGACCCTCTCTGTGTCGCGTCCGTAGCGATCCTGCATCCTGTTGTAATCACGCGAAATATGCGCCCCCCGGGCTTTACTTTCTTGATTAAATTGTT
>DAIOXF010000057.1:0-3598 GCA_036758105.1 Candidatus Saccharimonadota bacterium
GATTTTGAAACTCTAATCAAGACAATTAAATTCAACTCGTAGGTTAATCTGGTGTTACGGTTGGTTCTTGGCGTGCTACACTAGGTGTAGTATGAGTGTGAAGCGAGGTAGGCACGAACAACTGGGGTCGAGGCCTTTTGATGCCCAAATACCGTCGCTAGTCGCTGCTGCCCATGAGCTAAAATCACCACTCGCGCTTGTCAGGCAATTAGCCTTATCTTTGGAAGCAGGTGATTTGACGCCTAGTGAAAGTCAGCGGATGTTGCGCCAAATTAGTTTGACGAGCGAGCGCGCTTTGCGTCTGACGAGTGACCTTACCAGGTCGGCCAGGTTGGACGATGCTATGTTTACACTGGAGCCGATTAATCCGCAGCAATTATGCGAGGATATTGTTCACGAATTGCAGCCGCTTTTTAGTGCATACGGACGCGACGTGCGTTTTGTGCCACATCGACATCCGCTACTGCTAGTTGGCAATCGCGATTTGTTAAGGCGAATAATTATGAATTTTAGCGACAATGCGCTACATTATGCCGAACCGGGCAGTGTGGTCGAAATCCAAATCAAGGCTTTTAATGGTGGCCAGATGATTCGACTGGGTGTTCGTGATTACGGTCCGGCATTATCGAGTGATATGTGGAAGACTCTCAAGACCAAGCTAGCCAAAGCGCCGCAACCAGTCCATGCTAGGCCGCAAAGCAGCGGTCTGGGGTTATACGTGGCTGGTCAATTTGCTGGCGCAATGAACGGTACTATAGGAGTGACGAGACACCGCGACGGTGCGACGTTTTATGTTGATTTAGGTGCGTCTAGACAACTTAGCTTGTTATGAAAAAACCATTAATTCTGATTGTTGAAGATGATGCCTGGACGGCTGAGCAACATGCCCGGACGCTCGAGAAGGCCGGTTTTAATACTAGGATCTCGCCCCACGCTATTGATGCGATCCTGGCTGTTGATGAGTCGCGGCCGGCCGCAATTGTGCTGGACGTGCTTTTAACCGGTAGCACGGCCTTTGCACTGCTACACGAGCTGCAATCTTATAGCGATACCGGTGTGATACCGGTGATTTTGTGTACTAACTTGGCAGCCGAGATATCAATTGATGACGTGCGGCCGTACGGTGTAAAGCGCATACTCGATAAGGCGACGATGGAGCCAGATGACCTGCCGGCAGCTGTACGGAGTGTTCTTTAAATGAACAGCCTGCGCACGCGAGCGATTGTGCTGCGCCGCACAAATTACGGTGAGGCTGATAGAATCCTGCAACTGTTAACACCAACTGGCAAACGCGGGGTAATGGCAAAAGGCGTCCGCCGCGAAAAAAGCCGCCTAGCGGGCGGGATTGAATTATTTGCGATTTGCGACGTTGTGATAGGCGATAGCAAAGGTGATTTGGGCATTTTAACCTCGGCTAGGTTAATTCAATTTTATCGGCATATTATGGAAGATTACGACCGCATGCAGTTTGGCTATGAATCGATAAAATTAATCACAAAAGTGAGCGAGATGATTGATGAGCCAGAGTGGTTCGATGTGCTGAGTGAAGTTTATAAGGGTCTAGATAATCTCACTGTGCCGCTACAGCTTGTACAGGCATGGTTTTACGTCCAGTATGCGGCGCTCACTGGATACGAACTCAATCTCCGCCGCGATGTGACTGGTCAACCTCTAAGGTCTGATACGACTTACATGTATGATTCTGAGGAGCGCGGACTTCGACCATCCGATCAGGGTGACGTGACGGCAGATCATATAAAATACCTCCGCATCATTAAAACAAAAGACATCGCAACAATACTTCAGATTGGCGGGGCAGAGCATCTGCTACCTGATGTCTGGCTTATTGCTCGCCAGCAGGCGGCGATTTAGGCGGCCGGCGTTTCTTCGTAGGCTTGCTCAGAGACTTCTTCGGATTGTGGAGTACTAATGAATGGTAATGTCTGCTTGATAGCTTGCGCGCCAAACCTCCTAACTACACGGTTCGTTAGGTATGATCCAATGTTTTCATAAGATTCGGGATCGGCATTTCCAAGCGCTTTTGCGTGTTCAGGATACATATTCTTGAAATACAATACTTCGCTCATCGTTGGCCATAAGAGCGACCGATCGGCGCCTTCGTCAACCGCAGTCCGAAGTTCGGTAGCAGCGGACTCGAGTAACGAGACTGCGTAATTTCGTGCTTCCTGTACGAGTTTTGTGTTTCGGTCATGATTTTTTCCGAATGGCTCAGGAAGATATGTTACATCATGAAGGGCATAGGCGAGTGTTCGTAGCGTAAGACCTTTGGTTAGGTGGTCGCCATCGGTTGATGTAAATGCATGGCTTGCATACAGTATTGAATCAAGAAGCAAAGACTTTTTTTCTTCACAATCTGTCAGTGTACTAGCATACTCAAATAATGCCCTTGATTTGACCTGTGCAATCTGTGGGGTGCCTGGCTGAACATCTAGTTCCTGCGCAATTTGATCGATATATTCACCGAAGTTCAGAGTTCCTTGATCGAGAGAGTCGAACGTTTGCAGAGCGTCTGCGTATGGGTTAGGGATTCGACCATAGCGAGCTCTCTCATATATTGACCTGTCAGCCCTAATGACACGTGAGGTGTAGACGTATGCTTCGGGACTATCGCGAATATCCGTGTCTTGTGCGAGAAAAAGTGCTCGCAGGCCGATCATGCTCAACGGATTGAGATGAGCTTCATCATTATAATAGCGTTCGCTGGCGATTCGTATGTTCTGTCGAGCAATTTCTAGAGCGTAATCAGTTACCGCTGAGGGCTGATTTTCACTTTCGATAATTGATAGTTCGGCAAGTGTCAGTAGGGAGTTGGCTCGCTTGATTCTTTGAGCATCTAAGGATTCAAAAGTAGTATCGATTGGTGGCTCGATTACATCAGGAATTGTTCGAAATGGGCCGACATTATAATCGAATTTAGACTTGGGCATAAACGTATGCTCGGTTGCATATTGCCCACGGATATACGGAGTGTCAGTCGCCGTCATCCCTATTCTCCTTTTATTGTTTTTTGTTTTCTTACCTGAAAACCTATCTCAGTTATACCCCTGTACGGGAAAAAGCACAAGCAAAATATCAGAATATAAAAAAATACCTCGCATTTCGAGGTAGTGCGCCCACCAGGTCAGCGCTTGGCTGACCTGGTGGGGTAGTTCTATGACCCAGCTCGGTTTCGATACCGGTTCTCAACGTAGCCGTACAGCCAGTTACCTCCAATCATAAGGATATGGAAAACCCCGCCTGGCTGGCGGGGATCCATTGTTAGATGCTCAGATTGCGGTAACGGCCGAGCTCTCCAGGAGAACATCAAGCCTTGCTTCTTCGCCGTCGATGGCCTGCTGGTAGTGCTTGTGCAGCTCATCGTCGAACGGTGTATGGCCAGCGATTACAGACTGGATGGCCGTCATCGCTTCAATGGCTAGGTCGCAGTACTTCGCGGCCAGCATATCGCTGTAGTCTGGCATGGTCGACAGACCAAGCCTGTAGCTGTTGCCATATCGACGATTCTGTGGTGCAGGGCCACAGACGATATACGCCGCAGCGATTGCAAGGCAGGATTCCGCCGAACGAAATCCGTCCG
>DAIOXF010000058.1:0-3495 GCA_036758105.1 Candidatus Saccharimonadota bacterium
CCTGTTTGATCAGAATCTGAGTTCAAATGCTATCGCGTCACTCCGCCGGGCAGAAAGCCTTCGAGCTTTCTTGCACGCACCGGATGCTGCAGCTTGCGGATGGCTTTCGCTTCCACTTGCCGCACGCGTTCGCGGGTGACTTTGAAGATTCGGCCGACTTCTTCAAGCGTGTGTGACTTGCCATTTTCTAGACCAAATCGCATTTTAACAATCTTTTGCTCGCGGTCACTTAGAGTCGAAAGAATTGATTGAACTTGCTCTTTTAGAAGCTGGGAAGTTGCAGATGCTTCAGGCGTTACACTATCTTCGTCTTCAATAAAGTCACCGAGTACCGAATCTTCATCCTCACCGTCTCGTCCCACACCGGCATCAAGCGAAGTAATGTCTTGCTTGATCTTGATGACGTATTCAACCTTTTCTGGCTCCATCTCAAGCTCTTTAGCCAGCTCTTCAATGGTTGGCTCACGATTTAGCTCTTGTGTCATGCGACGCTGGGTGCGCAGCAACTTGTTAATCGTCTCAACCATGTGAACTGGAATACGAATGGTACGTGCTTGGTCTGCAATCGCCCTGGTAATCGCCTGGCGAATCCACCAAGTTGCATAGGTACTGAACTTAAAGCCCTTGTCCGGGTCAAACTTCTCAACAGCACGTAGCAAACCAGTATTACCCTCTTGAATCAAGTCCAAAAAGTCCAGTCCGCGGCCGCTATAACGTTTGGCAATCGAAACGACCAGGCGCATATTGGCTTCAGCCATCTTGTCTTTGGCTTTTTTGTCACCAGCCACGACGCGGTGCGCTAGGGCTAGTTCTTCTTCAGAATTAAGTAGTGGAATCTTGCCAATTTCGCGTAGGTAAAGTCGGACGCTGTCATCGCTGGCATCGTCAAAATACTGTCCCTGGCTAAGAACATCGTCATCCTCTTCTTCTTCGTCTTCTAATTCTTCTTTAGCCGGCTCTTCTATATCAGATAGCGGCGCGACGATATCACCAATTATTGGATCGTCGTCCTTGGTTGCTTCATCATCTAGCGGGACATCATTAGTCTTATCTTTGGCCACTTTGTATCTCCTTTATCAGGTTATTAATTTGGCCGCGCAGGGTCGAGGCTGTAGCATCGTCGCCCGCGGTCTCGGCATCACGCAACTGTTCGGTTAGTACGTCCTTTTGTTTTTTCTTGTATTCTCTTACAACCTGGCGGAGCAATCGAGCCGTTTCAAAGTAACGATCTTGATCGTTCCAATCGGCATAGCGAGCGTCGGCCTTCAATAGTAATATTTTTACATAGGTATCATAATTTTGCAAGCTTACGGGAGTGTCTTTGACGGCTTTGCCGCCCTCATTTTTCAAATACTCAGCTACAGCTTGGCGCTCCGGACCAATTAACTGCGTAACATCAACATCGCGAAATAAATCGTGTGTCGCGCCGTCAATCAAAGCTACCGCCAGCAAGTTATCTTGGTAGGCAGCTTCGTCATGTTCGTTGGTTGGTTTAATGACAGTCGTACGCAATTTTTGTTCAACCGGTGCTTCGGTATTAGTTAGCTTCTTTTTTAATACATCTAGCGACGAGTCGGTGTAGGCCGAGATTTTCTGCAAATAATGTTCTTGTTCAACTGGGTCTCTTAAGGCGCGCACGACATTCAAGGCGGCAGTTGTGAAATTCTTCTTACCAATAGCTGATGATAGGTCTTCGCGCAGTGAATATTGCTTTAGCACCCAGTCAACGACCGGCTGCGCATCGTTAATCGCCTTTTGCCATAACTGTTCATCTTTTTGAATCAATTCGTCCGGATCTTTGACGTCACTTGGTAGTGTCACAATCGTAAGATCAACCCCAACCGCCTGAGCAATCGGAATCGCCCGTTCGGTGGCCGCTAGGCCAGCTTTATCGCCGTCAAACGATAACTTAGCTTTGCCGCTGAGGCGCACCAGAGCTCGCAGGTGGTATTCGGTCATCGCCGTACCAGCCGTGGCCACAACCTGTGTAATACCGACCTGGTGGCTGCTAATAACGTCCAGGTTACCTTCGACAATCACGGCATAGTCATTGTTGCGAATCGCCTCTTTGGCCTGCGACAGACCAAAAACATGCCGGCTTTTGTCATACAACATGGTTTGTGGCGTATTGATATATTTTGGCGCCTGCGGGTCGTCGATGATAATCCGGGCCGTAAAGCCAATCACCTGGCCAACGCCGTCCATCAAAGGCACCATCATCCGACCTCTAAACATATCGCTTCCGTAACGATTAACTAGTCCGGCCTGGGATAGCTCCTCGGCGCTATAGCCTTTTTTTGTTAAGAACTTAACTAGGGCGTCACCACTAGTCGGCGCATAACCAATTCGAAAATCCTGAACAATGCGCTTGCTCAGACCACGTTTTTTAAAAACATACTCAATGGCGTGCTGATTTTTGATCAGGCAGTGTTGATAATAACTGGCCGCTAGGTCACTAACCGCTAGCAACCGCTTTTTGCGGCTGGCGGTTTCTTGACTACTTCTGCTGTCATACATCGACAAATCGACGCCGGCCCGCCTGGCAAGCAACTCAAGCGCCTGACGAAAGTCCATACCCTCGACTTCCATAATAAACGAGAAAACATCGCCACCCTTATTAGAGGAAAAGTCGTGCCAAATATGCTTGTCGGGGCTAACGTAAAAACTGGCGGTCTTTTCACCGCTAAACGGACTAAGACCCTTGAAATTACGACCAGCTCGTTTTAACTGGACATACTCGCCAATTACATCTTCAATATTAAGACGTGCCCGTACTTCCTCTTTGGCATCCTGCATGGTTTTATTATAGCACTATTTACCTCTGTTATCTCTTATGCTTAAATAGACACATATGGATCCAAACCAACCCCAGCCAAACTTCACACCAGACTATCTTAACCAGATTGCCGTTCAGCCGACAAAACGGTTGCCAAATAAAAAATTATTAATTTTGGGCGGCCTTGGCCTAGTAGTAGTGATTGTGGTTATAATAAGCCTAATCTTGTCGGCTTTTGCCAGCCACACAACCGAATACATGCAGCGATTAACTGCTCGACTGAATACCACCCAGATAATTGCTAGCAGTGCTCAAACCAACATCAAAAGTAGTGAACTGCGTAGTCTAAATAGCAACCTGCAGCTTTATTTAACCAATACCGTCCGCGATATTAATACTCAGCTAAAAAACGAGAATATCGACCCGACAAACCTGAGCAAAAATATTGTTACTAGCGAAGCCGCCACTGATATGATTAACCGTCTGGAAGATGGCAGGCTGAACGCGGTCTATGATCGCACCTATGCCCGTGAAATGGCCTACCAGCTGGAATCGATTATCGCTTTATTCGACCAAGTCGAATCATCAACCGGCAAACAAAGCTTGAAGAGCTTCGTAGACAGCGCCCGGTCTAACCTGCAACCAACCCAAGCGGCCTTCTCCGACTTCAACGCCGCTAACGGCTAGCCTTTGGACCCGCCAGCCAAGTTATAACTCTG
>DAIOXF010000059.1:0-3411 GCA_036758105.1 Candidatus Saccharimonadota bacterium
GTTGGTATATTTACTCGGCACCAACAATCAATTACCAATCGGCCCATTACTGGCCATAACAGCCGGTTTCTTTATATATGTCGCCGCGAGCGATATCATTCCCGACATTCATGAGCAACCGCATCGCACCGGTACGATTCAGGAAGTTATGCTAGTTGCTGGCATTATTATCGTTGGCTCAGTTATTACGCTACTTGGTGTATAAGTTAAAGCCCACTTATACCAATTAGACGTCCAATACCAAACGTCACAATCATCGCAATGATACCACCGATAACCACTCGGAGCGTCGCTCGCAGCTTAGCAGCTCCACCAGCGTGAGCGCTGAGTGAACCCGTAAAAGCCAGGGCAACCACGACCGACACGAACGTAATGGCGATTTTATATGGAGCAGGGGCGATAATAATCGCCACGATTGGGATAATCGAACCAGATAAGAATGACAGCGCCGAGGCGACCGCAGCGTGCATGGGATTTGTTAAGTCATCAGGGTTAATACCAAGTTCAGCGTCAACGTGCGCTGCAAAGGCATCTCGCGCAGTAAGCTCTTTGGCAACAATCCCTGCCGTCGACTGACTAAGGCCTTTTTGGACATAAATTTGCTCAAGTTCTTTTAGCTCTTCCTTGGGGAAATCGATTAGCCCCTGACGCTCCTTCTTAAGTAGAGCTTTCTCGCTGTCTTTTTGGCTGCTGACGGATACGTATTCGCCAGCTGCCATAGATAACGCGCCAGCCACAACGCCAGCTACGCCGGCTGTAATAATAACTACACTAGAACTAGTTGCCCCAGCTACTCCAACTACAATACCTGCCGTTGATACGATACCGTCATTAGCGCCCAGTACAGCGGCCCTTAGCCAGTTAAGACGCGCGTTTGTCGATTGTGTATGAGGTTCGTAATGTGTTTGTTCAGAAATTTTATTAGTCATATATAAATTATAGACAATCCTGCACCAGATTGACATACGCTAGGCGCGGCACGGCAATGAAATATTTGCTATAATAAGCTTATAAATATATTGACTGACGCATACCGCTAAATACAGGTGCAACTATACCAAAGATCGGTTTTGGAACATGGCAGATTCCAAACGGCGACATAGCATATAACTCAACTTTATTCGCGCTAAAGAGCGGTTATCGGCACATGGTTTACTGGCGACCCGAAGAAATATCCGCCAGACGGCATTGACCAAAAGATGCTTCCAGTTAGCATGCAGGTTAAAAACATCAAGTACTTTAACTTGGTTAAATAACAAGTTTTTAGTAGATAAGTTTTAGAAGTTCCAGTGCCAGTCGCGGATTTCGGGCATATCAACACCATGTTTGTCGATGTAGTCGGTGTGCTCGATTAGCTTCTTTTGCATCAATTCGCGAAGTTCATTGGCAGCTTCACCCTCAACTGGCGTGCGCTCCAATACGTCCATGACAAGGTGGAAACGGTCCATTTCGTTGCGGACGGTCATATCAAAGGCAGTTGTAATCGTACCTTCTTCTTTGTAGCCACGGACATGCAGGTTGCGGTTGGCGCGGCGGTAGGTTAAGCGGTGAATTAGCCATGGATAACCGTGGAAGGCAAAGATGATCTCTTTGTCGCGGGTAAATAGGGCGTCGTAATCAGGGTCGCTTAAACCGTGTGGGTGTTCAGTGTCTGGCTCAAGTCGCATCAAATCAACAATGTTAATAACACGAATCTTAAGGTCGGGCAGGTGAGTGCGTAGAATCGAAACGGCACCCAAAACCTCAAGCGTCGGTACGTCACCGGCACAGGCCATGACGACATCTGGCTCTTGACTATTGTCGGTTCCAGCCCAATTCCAAGCTCCTATACCCTTAGTACAGTGCTCGATGGCCTCATCCATATTAAGCCACTGCGGACTATCATGCTTGCCGACAATCGTTAGGTTAATGTAGTTACGACTGCGCAAACAGTGGTCCATAACCGATAGCAGGGTATTAGCATCTGGTGGCAAGTAAATTCTGGCGACCTGAGCTTTTTTGTTAACCAAATGATCGATAAAGCCTGGATCCTGGTGTGTAAAGCCGTTATGATCCTGGCGCCAAACGTGCGATGTAAGCAGGTAGTTTAGCGACGAGATTGGTTTGCGCCATGGCAACTCAGACGACATCTTGATCCATTTAGCGTGTTGACTAACCATGGAGTCGATAATACGGATAAAGGCCTCGTAGCTATTAAACAGACCGTGACGGCCAGTCAGCAGGTAACCTTCAAGCCAACCCTCCATCTGGTGTTCGCTTAACATCGAGTCAAGGACCGCACCGCGAGTATCAAGAAATTCATCTGCTTCAACCGTTCGTCCTGACCACTGACGATTAGTAACTTCAAATACATCCTCAAGGCGGTTTGAGACAGTTTCATCCGGGCCAAATAGTCTAAAGTTATGCTGGTCTTCGTTTAGCTTAATGATGTCGCGAACAAATGGACCAAGCGCTTTAACGTTACCGACATTAGCGATACCGCGATAAGGAATATCGACAGCATAATCACGGAAGTCCGGCATGTGCAGTTCGCGTAGTAAGCTACCACCGTTAGCATTATTGTTTTCGCTCATTGTTCGCTCGGCCACTGGTGCAAGTTCAGCAAGTTCAGGACGCAGACGTCCGTTTGCATCAAATAGTTCTTCTGGCTTGTAGCTACGCATCCAATCCTCAAGCACTTGAACATTTTCAGGATGAGCTTCGTCAACGGCTAGAGGTACTTGGTGCGACCTAAAGTTACCTTCAATTTTTTTGCCTTCTATAAACCTTGGACCAGTCCACCCCTTTAATGAACGCAGGATAATCATTGGCCAGCGTGGGCGAGTCGTGTCGTCGTTATTGTTGGCATTAACCTTAATCTCTTTGATACGCTCGATAACTTCATCGAGTTTTGCAGCCATCATCTGATGCATTTTGTATGGGTCATTGTCATCAACCTCGACGTAATAAGGCGTCCAGCCGTAGCCCCGGAATAGCTGTTCAAGCTCTTCATGCTCGATTCGCGCCAAAATGGTTGGGTTACTAATCTTGTAGCCATTAAGGTGCAAGATAGGCAAGACGACACCATCGGTCTTGGGGTTTAGGAACTTATTAGAGTGCCAAGCGGTTGCTAGAGGACCAGTCTCGGCCTCACCATCACCAACGACACAGGTAGTAATTAAATCTGGATTATCAAAAACAGTACCAAAGGCGTGACTTAATGAATAGCCAAGCTCGCCACCTTCATGAATCGATCCTGGAACTTGTGGTGAAACGTGACTAGATAAACCACCAGGAAAAGATGACATCTGAAATAACTTTTTTAGACCAGCTTCGTTTTGCCCAACTTCAGGGTAGTATTTGCTGAATGTACCTTCAAGATAGACACTACTGACCATTGATGGACCACCGTGACCTGGTCCTGATATATAA
>DAIOXF010000060.1:0-3332 GCA_036758105.1 Candidatus Saccharimonadota bacterium
ATGTTAAGGTGACAATCACCAATAAGGGCAATGCAACCGATTCGTACTTGGGCGTACCAAAGAGTATATTTGTCGATCGTGCTAAAGACCTAGGGGGAAGTAACTAATATGGCAACTAAAGATGCTGCTATTCGCAAGCGTACACAGATAGCGAAGGCCAATCGGACAATGTTCGTTTGGGTTGCGGCTGTATCGGTTGTCTTCGGCTTTGCCCTGGTTGGATCAATCTTTTTAGCCCAAAAGATATTCTTTAACGAAAAAGTTTTGACCGAAAAAGATAAGACAATCTCGGTTTTAAACAAAGATAACAGTAATGTTAGCGAGCTTGAATCGCAAGTCCGGGTGCTTGATACTAACCAGGCTCTGGCTACTGCTAAGGCCAAGCCGACCGACCAGACTATACAGGTGATACTGGATGCTTTGCCATCTGAGGCTAACTCACTAGCACTTGGTGCATCACTTCAGAACGTACTATTAAAAGGCGTAAGTGGTCTAAGTCTGCAGTCACTACAGGTTGACCCGGTAGCTGGCGTCGAGTCACTATCGACCGATGGTTCGACTCAATCGGCTTCCGTGGCGACAGGTACTACGCAGCCACAGATTAATTTCAGGTTTTCAGTTAAGGGGAACGAAGCAGCGCTAAAAGAGGGCTTAAGCAGACTTGAGCGTTCAATCCGCGCCATCGATATTATTTCACTGACAATTGAAAACCAAGGTAGCGACCGACTGATGACAGTTGAGGCCAGGGCATTTTATGAGCCAGCTCGAACGGTTGAACTAAAGAATAAGGTAATAAAATCATGAAAAAATCAGATGTAGCAATGATTATATTAATTGCGTCGATTAGTGTTTTGATAGCATATTTTGTTGCCAAGGGCATATTTGGCGGTACTTCTAATACCAGTCAGATTATCAAGACGATTGATCCAATTGACTCCAAAATTGTTGAACCCGATCCTGCGATATTCAACAGCAACGCCATTAACCCAGCGGTAGAAGTTCAGATTAGCGGCACATCTCAATCAGGCACACAGTAGGATGGTGGCAGTATGGCACTCCTAACAAGTGATATACAAGACAAACTAGTTAGCCTTCTTATTAGCGAAGGTCTTGTTGAAGAGGTCAAGCTAAAGGAAGCTGGTGCAAAATCGACAACCTCCAATAAGCCGCTTCTGGCCATTTTAACCGAAGACGCTATTGTTGATGACGAGATGCTGACTCATGCCATCGCGCAGGTCTCGGGCGTGCCATACGTTAATCTTACGAACAGCTTGATTGACCAAAATGTCCTGTCGCTTTTGCCAGAAGATATTGCCGAAAGATTTATGGCAGTACCACTTGCTGAGGTTCAAAATAGGTTAGCGGTTGCGATGATTGATGCCAACAACGTTCAGGCCGTTGACTATTTGGCGAACCGCATCCAACGACCTCTAAAAGTCTTTATGGCTTCCGAGGCAGGAGTGCGACACGTACTTGATCAATATAAAACTGACCTTTCGAGTGTCGGTGAGGCGGCCGAAGCTAGCCAGGCCGAGGCCAGCCTTGATTCTGATCGCGACGTTAAAACCATTGTCCAGGACTCACCAATCAGCAAGGCGCTTAGTACGATTTTGGAATATGCCGTTAAGTCTCGCGCTAGTGATGTTCACGTCGAGCCGCTTGAGGGATCTTTAAAGATTAGAGTGCGCGTTGATGGTGTACTACGCGAGATTATGCAGCTACCAAAAAGCATCGAACCAGCGCTGGTTAGCCGAATAAAAATTTTATCCAATTTGAAAATTGATGAACACCGGGTTCCGCAAGATGGTCAGTTTACCGTTAAGGTTGCAAACAAAGAAGTTGACCTCCGTATTGCTATTAGCCCAGTGGTCTGGGGTGAGCAAGTTGTGATTCGTCTGCTAGATAAATCTGGTAACTCGTTTGATATCGAAGAAATGGGTTATGCCGGCCGAGCGCTAAGGGCAATCCGCCGCGGCATTAAACACCCGAGCGGCATGGTTTTGACGTCGGGTCCAACCGGTAGTGGTAAGACAACAAGTCTGTATGCTCTGATTAAAGAAATAAAGAATGACATGGTAAATATTGTCACGCTTGAAGATCCGGTTGAGTACAAGATGAATGGGGTTAACCAGATTCAGGTTAACGCTGACGTTGGCCTGACGTTTGCGACTGGTCTACGCTCAATTTTGCGTCAAGACCCTGATGTTGTGATGGTTGGTGAGATTCGTGATAGTGAGACTGCTAACTTGGCGGTTCAGGCGGCGTTAACTGGTCACTTGGTATTTAGTACTCTGCACACCAACAGCGCTGCCGGTGTTCTTCCGCGGCTACTTGATATGGGTGTTGAGCCATTTTTGATTGCCAGTACAGTGAATACAATTATTGGGCAACGTTTAGTGCGTCGTGTATCAACAAAGCGCGAGACTTATCAGTCAAATCCAATTGAAACTCAAAATATTTTATCTACAATTGGTCATCTATTGCCAAAAACAGCGGCCGATGTTGCGGCGGTTTCTCAAGATTTAGGCTATAAAGACTTGCCCCTAGCGGGCCAAAGCGCTTATACTTTAGTTAAGGGTATTGATACGCCTCAGGCGCCACACGGTTACAGTGGTCGTGCTGGTCTATACGAAGTTATGGACGTTAACACCGATATTCAAAACCTGATTGTCGCGCGGTCAACCAGCTCGGAAATTCAGCGCTTAGCGGTTTCTCAGGGTATGATTACAATGCGTCAGGACGGATATTTGAAAGCATTACAGGGTGTTACAACAATTGAAGAAGTTAATCGCGTGGCAGCCGATACGGCTTAAGAAAGAGGTGGGAAGAAATGAACAATCAAGAATTAAGGATCGAAGTTCTACTCGAAGAGGTGGTACGCAAGCGCGCCTCGGACCTTCACCTTCAAGTTGGCTTGCCGCCAATGCTGCGAATTGACGGATCGCTTGTCGCCGTTAATGGCTACGGACCGCTTGATGAACCGGCCGTTGAAAGCCTTATATTTGCTATTTTGGACCAGGATCAGCGCCAGATTCTGCTAAAGGACAAGGAATTTGACTTTAGCTTTGCCTTTGGCACGTTGGGACGTTTTCGTGTTAACGCCTACCACGAGCGCGGTAACCTTGCAGCGGCGCTTCGATTGATTCCGATTGATATCAAAACTTTGACCGAACTTGGTATGCCAAATGTCGTGATGGGCTTTGCTGATTATCCACGCGGTTTAGTGCTAGTGACCGGCCCAACTGGTAGTGGTAAGTCAACCACTTTGGCGGCTCTCGTCGACAAGATTAACAGTGAACGTCACGATCACATCCTCACCATCGAGGACCCGA
>DAIOXF010000061.1:0-1890 GCA_036758105.1 Candidatus Saccharimonadota bacterium
GCCGCTAACAGACAAAGGCGTGGAGTTACGCCGGTATCTTGAAGGTCTGAAGATGTATATAACGGTGGCTGAAGTTGATCGTCTGAGGATGTTGCAAAGTCCAGAAGGTGCCGAAAAACTTGAGGCGCCACTTGATATAAATGATAAACGGCAGTTAGTGAAGCTTTATGAACGCGTTTTGCCGTATGCGATTTTATTTAATCAGGAAAAAGGCTGGAATAAGCAGCTTGGTAAGTACTACGAATCAATTAATCAGGCGCCAGATTGGTATATCGGCAACGGTATGGTCTTTAATGCCGTTATGTTTAGTGCGGCAATGAATAGCTTTAATGAGGCATCTAGTTATGCTAGCTCAACCAGTTCAAATACTGGTGGCAGTATGGGTGGTGGCTCTTCGGGTGGCGGAGGAGGCGGCGGTGGCGGTGGCGGTTGGTAGCGACTCTAAATCTAGCGTTCTGTCACGGTTTTGAAGAGTTTTATCCATTGGGTCAACGTCATTTGCGATGGTTTAATATCAGGTCTTAAGCCGACTTCGAATAGTGGCATTTTGGCAAATATCTTGGGATCTGAAAAACAATCAACAATCATTTTTTTGTAGGTGTTTAACTTGCCTGGATTAATTAAAGGTTCATCACGGTGAACAATTTCAAGAAGAACGGTGTCGACATTTGGGTGAGGCCAAAAATCGGTGCGACGTAGTGGTCGCCGCACACGAACAGCAAATTCTGGCCCAATTATCATGCCAAGTTGGCTAGTAAAGCGATCTGAATCGGCTAGTAGCTTGTTGGCGAATTGTTTTTGAACGATTAAATACGTTGCAACTGGCGGATTTTTGGCTTCAGTAATTTTGTGAAGAATCGGCGAACTAAGATGAAAAGGTATATTGGCGAATATTTTATACGGCTTTTCGGGCAGCGTCATCTCTAAAAAATCGCCTTGATAAACTGTAACGTTCGGATACTCACGCATATTTTCGCGCAGCGTGCTGACTACACGTGGCTCAACTTCGATGGCGGTGACCGAGCGACAGCGTGTTGCTAAAACAGAAGAAACCACGCCGCTTCCGGCGCCAATATCAAAAACATCATCATGTTTGTTAATTGACGTGTGGCCGACTAGCTCTTTGACGAGCTGCGGGCTCCGTAGGAAATATTGCGAATAATGGGCGAGTCTTTTCAAAATAATTCCTGAAAATAGTTATTTGTCTTGTCACAATCATAACACGGTAGCTTGTGGCAGTAGTGGTAAAATAGAATACATAAACAAGGAGCGAGTCATGGAAGAGCCGATAAATGTACCCAAAAAGAAATATTATCCCGAACATAGCGCCACCGCTATTAGTGGCGGTGGCGGTGTTGTTTACGGATTGGGCTTTGTTGGCGCGGCTATCTATTTCGTGCAACACGCCGTTGGACTTTAGCCAATCTTGCTGGCAATTCTAAAGGCTATCGTTTGGCCTATTTTCGTTGTCTACAATCTACTCCAAAATCTATTAGGTTAGTGGGCAATCGGTCTTCGGTGATTCCACGACGACCCCTGTCCATCAGATCCCATCGAATGTTGAGCGTGGCTGACAATCGATATGACCCAGCCGACTGCTATTAGCGCAGCGACGCTATAGAATATAAACGGACTTTCGACAATTAGTCCAATCACGGCCATGATGCCGGCGACTATGCCAATTGTTATTTCTGTTAGATTGCGCCAGCTTCGGTTTGCCATATCAAAGCCGTTAATTGCGACCATCGCTAGTCCGATAACAGCTAAGACCGCGACTGCGCTATTCCAACTATCCAAAATTATCCATGAGAATCCGTAAATTTTTACAAATACTACGGCTACACCTAGAACAAACAGGGCAGCGGTAGCTATATCACGCCATGAAAGTTT
>DAIOXF010000061.1:1900-3233 GCA_036758105.1 Candidatus Saccharimonadota bacterium
CTTTTCCTCCTCGATGCATTTTTTTAGATAACGAATTAGACTTCAACTGGCTACTCAATTGACGCCACCTTCTGACCTGCAAGCGTCTCGCACGCTGAAGCCAACTATCACTGTTGTCGTAATCCAAATCGTCTAATTGTAAATCTGTTAATTTTGTTGGACTGTTTACTATTCGTAACCTGTTCATTTCAAAACCCCCGATTCACGATTTATAATTTATATATTTTGTATTTTTTTGTTTGCCTCCCTTCCGCATTTTTGTTCCTCCTATTTAGTTGCCTCTAGTATCGTCTGAAATGTGACAAATATCTATGAGTACAATCACAGATTGTTTGATGTTCCTAGGTAACTAGAATATAGTTGAATACAAGGTAGTCGTTATGAACACCCCAAATCAAAAACAGCTCGAATCATTTTTCGAAAAGTATCCGATACGGCATTTTGACAAAGGCCAGATTATCATAGTGGCCAATGAGACTCCCCCAGGCATATCTTATGTAGTTAGCGGGCAAATTAGGCAGTACGATATCACCGATCTTGGAACTGACATTGTGGTTGACATACTTTTGGCGTCATCGGTTTTTCCACTCGATTGGGCGGCAAGGGTCTGGGATAGCCAATATTTTTACCAAGCGCTTAGTCCTGTCATCATTAGAACCGCCCCGCTAGACGAGCTGGAGGTTTTTTTAAGGCAAAGTCCTAATCTTCTATTTAGCCTGCTAACTCGTTCAGTTACCGCGATGATGATTATACAACGGCGAATGGCCCACCTGATGAGCGGCGTGACGTTTAATCGAGTGCTGTTTGAGCTGATTACTCAGGGAAAGCGAATTGGCGTAAAGCAGCCTGACGGATCGTACTCGTTGCATTTACATGAAGACGAACTGGCGCAAAGGGCCGGACTAACCAGGGAGACAGTTAACCGTGAAGTTGGAAAGTTAAAGCGATTAGGGCTAGTCGAGGTTAGCCACCGCGTTTTGAGAATCAAGAACCTAGCCGAGCTAGAAGCACTGCTTGGATCGCACCTCTAAGGTTATTTTAATGAGAACCTATGCTAGATATGTTTGAAGTAGTAAAATAGAGTCACAAGGGGGTATAAGCATGGCTACAAATACTAAAACATTTCGGCGACTGCCGGCGCAGGGTAAAATATTTGGTGTGTGTGCTGGTATTGCAGATTACTTTGACATGGACGTAACGCTGTTACGTGTAATTTTTGTGGTTTTAACGATTCTTAGCGGTGGTGGACTGCTGGTTTTATACTTGGCTTTAGCATTAATTATGCCAGTTGCCGAAGTACCAATGTCACACAAAACAGTTGCAAATGAGGTTC
>DAIOXF010000062.1:0-2242 GCA_036758105.1 Candidatus Saccharimonadota bacterium
ACCATACCCGATGTTAAGCATGAGGTCCAAGACTCAATTAGCAAACTTAGTATTATTCATCTAGATAACTTAAATAGTGATGCGTACAAGAAGATTAAGGATATTTTGAAGCTTCAGTGCGTAAAAAATGTCATTAACTACTACAATAATAAGGGAACTGCCGACGTAGTCTTATTGGCACATGCACTCACTGTAGGTGGTACTGGAATATTAAGTGATGAAGTTGTAATCGTAACCAATGACGTTACTTTAAGACACGCGTGTGATGAGTTGGGCATAATATGGAAATCTGCCGAAGACTTTAAGCTAATATAGCATTCTTAATAACTTTTGGCATCCGATCATCAATTCGACCCATTTTATTTGTAACTCTGTATTGTTCGTAGTCACTTGGCGTACATACCCTAGACTCATCCACACATTTTTGCCACAATCAAAGTGTTATCAACTCGACTTAACCAGACTTAAGCACATAGCGTTGCTTAGTTCAGCGCGGTTATACAAACACCCAGCATACCAAGCGCGATGGAACCCCATAGTTTTCTTTGGTCTTCGCGTTCGTGTAATAGCCAGTAGCTTCCGAGTGCGGTGAGGGGCAGGACGAATGAATTTAGTGAGACGACGAGTGGTATATTGTTCGCGGCATTGACGGTGTAGAGGTAGGAAAAACCTCCGAGGGCGCTCAGCAATCCAACGACGACGTTGTTGCGTATATCCGATTTGGACACTGCCTTCCATACTTTTTTGTTCATATCTTTTAGGGCTATGAGTGTCACAAATACCATTTGGCTACCGAGGCCAAATATGAAATAGCCGCCGACATCCATGTGTCCCAGGGCGGCTTTTTCGGTGAGGAGGCCGATACTCATGATGATGGCCGCGATTATGACGAGTTTTATGGTACCAGGTTGAATAACCTGCGCTCGCGTCTTTGCCTTCGCGGCGAAGGCGGACAACACGGCTGCCGCGAGGATGAGAACGACGCCGACAATTTGCACCATAGACAGCGTCTCGCCTAGGAGTATCCAGCCGCCGAGGATAATAAATATCGTGCCCGACTGGTTGAGTGTCTGGAAGAGGGATATCGGCAAACGTTTAATAGCACGGAACGCAAGTTTGTTGAACATACCGATAGCGAGACCTTCAACTACGAGTAGGAGCACGACCCACCAGCTGACGTGGTGGGGTAGCAATAGTCCGACGACGAGGGCAAGAGGAAAGATGCCAAGCACGTAGTTCATCGCGGCGACGACGCTCGATGGCAGGCCGGTTTTGCGTAAATAGCGGCGTTGGCCCAATGATTTGAGCACCGCGAACACATAAAAAAATAATAGCGATATATGCCAGTCCATGAATTGTCCGATCTTTTATTTATCTGTCCACGCTTTTGGCGCGTGAACTATGACTGAACCTAGTATAGCAAGGATAAATCTAGTAGTCACGCCCCTAGACTTATCCACACATTTTTGCTATAATCAAAGGGTTATCAACTCGGCTTACACCAGATGTAAGCATCCATAAGGATTCCAGAGGAGGAAATCTATATGAAAGAATACGAACTAACCGTTCTGATTCACCCCGACCTAGAGGTCGATATTGACGCGCCGCTTGCGAAAGTTCGCGATATTGTCACATCTGCCGGCGGAAAAATCACCACCGAAGACAACTGGGGCAAGAAAAAACTTGCTTACCGCATTAAAAACGAAGACTTTGCTGTCTACGTTTACATGGACGTCTCGCTTCCAGCTGACGCGCCACTAAAAATCAGCAACACCTTAAACATTACCGACGAAGTACTGCGTTACTTGTTGGTAACCGTTGATGAAAAGGGCCGCCGCGCTCTTGAAGAGCAAGAACAATCTGCTAAATCTCGTACATCTGATCATGAAGACAAGAAAGTAGAGGAGTAAACAAAATGGCACGAAGCATTAATCAAGTTATCCTTCTTGGCCGTCTAACACGTGACCCAGAGCAGCGCACTACAAGTACTGGCAAAACTATTGCCAGCTTTAGCATCGCCGTTGATCGCGGTGGTGATAGTGACACCGCTGACTTTTTTGAAATAACCGCTTGGGAAAAACTTGGCGAATTGGTTATCCAATACCTTGCCAAGGGCCGCCGCGTGCTGGTTCAGGGCCGTTTGCGCCAAGACAGTTGGGACGACAAAGATACCGGCAAAAAGCGCAGCCGCGTCGAAGTTACCGCAACCGACGTTACTTTCCTTGATGGACCATCTGAAGGT
>DAIOXF010000062.1:2252-3224 GCA_036758105.1 Candidatus Saccharimonadota bacterium
TCTGATGGAAGTTCAAACGCCGGTGCCGGCTCAAACAGCGCCAGCAGCTCAAGCATGCCAAAGAGCGACGACGTCGTTATCGAAGACATTGACGACAAACCTATTGATTTAAGTGAAATTCCATTCTAGGAGAATATTATGGCTATTAAAAGATTTAAAAAAGATACCCCTGCATTTTTTGACTACAAAGACGTTAAGACTTTGCAACGATTCATTAACCTGTACGGTCAGATCGAGCCAATTGGCAAGACCGGACTTTCCAGCAAGCAGCAACGCCAACTAGCCGTCGCCATCAAACGCGCACGTCACCTTGCACTACTACCATTCGTTACCCAAGGTTAGCTTGCCATGGCATATTACCAGCCAACTGATCTTAAAAAAGGTGTTGTCGTCCAAGTTGACGGCAAGCCTTTTCGAGTTATCGATTATAACCAAAAAGTCGTGGGACGTGGCGGTAGTATAGTTAACGTTAGACTGAAAAACCTGATTGATGGCAGTGTGATTCCCAAAACCTTTAAAGGTCAGGACAAGATTGATTCGGCCGACGTCACCAGTCGCAATGTCCAATATTTATACAATGACGGTAGTACGTACTATTTTATGGATCCAGAAACATTTGAGCAGTTTGAGCTGTCCGCTGACATTTTGGAAGGCTCAGCTGGCTACCTAAAAGAAGGCGAAAACCTAAGTTTGCAGTCATTTGACGGTATTATTACTAATGTTGAGTTGCCTAAAAACGTTTATTTGGAAGTTACATACGCTGAAAACATCACCAAAGGCGACACTACCAGTAGCGTTCTGAAAGATGCGACGCTTGAGACCGGTTTGGTCGTCAAAGTGCCAGCATTTATTAAAACTGGCGACGTGATTTCAGTCGATACCTCAACTGGCGACTATCGCGAACGTAAAAAGTAGGTCGACTATGCCAAACGGAGAACAGCAAAAATTTGTGCCAGCATTCTTCGTCGATAT
>DAIOXF010000063.1:0-3205 GCA_036758105.1 Candidatus Saccharimonadota bacterium
ACATCGGATCAAGCCTTGCTAACCACTCTGGTGTTATAAAAGCTTTGCCTTGAACGGCGGCCACTTCCCGCGAAAAACCGATAATGCCAAAAGTATCGGGACGATGGGTTAATGATTTGTTTTCAATGTCAAGCAGGTAGTCGTCGAGCTCGTAGGCAGCCACAAAAGATGTACCAGCCTCAACATTTTTATCAACTTCCAGGATGCCGGTGTGATCTTCAAATAGCGCTAACTCCTTGGCACTAGCTAGCATTCCGTTACTGACGGCGCCACGTAGATTTTTAGCAATTAAAGTAAACGGCTCGCTCGTTCCATAACTATCCGGCACAACCGAGTTTGGTGGCAACCAGACAGCCAGCATGCCAGCTCGCGCGTTTGGTGCTCCACAAACAACCTGAACTAGGCCATTTTCATCACGCTCGACGTCTTGCCTGACGCCATTATCATCAATTTTGGTCAGGTTAAGATGGTCGGTACCTTCCAGTGGCGTACATTCTACGACGCGAACAATCAAAGCATCTTTGTATTTTGCGCCCAAATCAATCACTTCTTCGATTTCGACAATACGAGCGCCAATCAGCTGTGTCAGTTCATCAATTGAAAGGTCGATGTCGGTGAATTTTTTTAACCAATTTACAGAGATAATCATGATTTAAACTTCCTTAAAAATGCCAACTTACCGGACTCAAAATGGCGCAAGTCTTCAATGCCGTATTTCAGCATAACTAAACGGTCGACACCACCACCCCAAGCAAAACCTTGATATTTTTCAGAATCAATCCCGGCGGCCTTCAAGACGTTTGGATGAATCATACCGCAACCCAACATTTCTAGCCATTCACCCGGTTTACCACCAAGAGAAGCTGGCTTTTCAATCGCAAATTCCATACCCGGCTCGACAAATGGGAAATAAGCCGGCTGAGTCTTAACTTTTAAAGTCTGACCATAATATGCTTCAAAAAAGGCGCGCAATGTACCAATCATATCGCCAAGAGTGGCCGACTTGCTAACAAACACGCCCTCACATTGATAAAAGGTATGCTCGTGTGTCGCGTCAACATCTTCGTTACGAAAAACTCGACCATAACTTACGGCCGCAATTTGTCCGCCCGCCTCAAGTTTCGCCTTGCCGTTCTTTAATACCCGATGTTGCATTGTGCTGGTGTGAGCTGGTGGAATAAAATCCTCTTCGGTGCGAAACGTATCATAACCATCGCGCGCTGGGTGGTTTTCGGGAAAGTTCAGAGCTCCAAACATATGAAAGTCATCATCGATCTGACGCGACTCGATCGCCTCAAACCCCATTCGTGTAAAAATATCGATTACGACATCTAATTCTTTGGTTAAAGGATGCCTAGTGCCATACTCTGTTGGTAATAAATCAGGCTGAGATGAGTTAATATCCCACGGCGCTGTAACGTCAATCGCAACAACGGTTGCATCCTGTAAAGCCGCTTCACGAGCAGCAATAGCGGCCTCTAGGTCATTTTTTAGGCCATTGACGTTTTTACCAAAAGCCGCACGCTCAGCCGGATCAATGCTGGCTATTTTACTGTATAAATCTTTTAGTTCTTTTGCTTTTAAAACTTCCCTTGGCGTCTGACTGTCAGCAACCTGGGCAAGAAGAATTTGGCGTGCATTATCAATACTTTGCATAACTGTTAATTATTATACTTCAAAACTGCCGCTAATTAGGATAAAAACTTGTGAGCTAATTACTTAGTGCTAATAATTGCCAGCCAAAAGATCACACCTACTGCCGCCAAGCCGATCAAAATCCACACCCAACCTAAACTACTGGTCTGTTTAGTGCCCTTCATATATTGCGAATCGTCTACGCCATCTGGTAAATCACCAGAACTTACGTTTTGCTTGGAGCGCTCGAGTAATTCGGCCGCAATCCGCTCTTGAAGCTGTGTTCTTTCCTCATCTTGTCTCACAAATATCGCCATAACCCTAGTATACACCCATGTTGCCCTCATCCTGGTTGTGTTATACTATAGCCATGTTCACTTAAGGAGGAAAACAAATGGCTACTAAGAAAGCTGTTCCAAAGTCAGTAAAAACGTCCGTCACCAAACCGGCCGTAGTTACAACCAAGACATCAACTGTAAAAGCAGTCCACTCGACCGGAGATAAAAGTTTGGTAAGTTCAGTTCTTAAGAAAGCACCATTTGTTGGTACACTTGTCGCTGAATTCATCGGTACGTTCCTACTTGCCGTTGCAGTCATCGCTGGACAAGGCCAACCAATTATCGTGCTGTTTGCCATTGCTGGTGTCGTCCTATTGGTCGGTGCACTATCTGGCGCTCACATTAACCCAGCCGTAAGTATTGGTGCTTGGGTTACCCGACGCATCAGTGGTCTAAGGGCTCTTGGATATATTGTTGCCCAGGTTCTTGGCGCACTTGCTGCCTTTGGCCTATTGAATGCCTTCATCAGTGGTGCCGCACCAGTCGATGCCGCTGCTCAGGCCTACGGACAAGCTGCACCAGCCCTATTCAAGGCTGCAACCTTGCCAGCTGGTAAAGAATGGTACGTCTTCTTCTCCGAGTTGGTCGGTACAGCCGTACTTGGATTTGCTGTAGCAACCGCCCTTCGCGAAAAGAAGGATCGCGTTGTCAGAGCCCTAACTGTTGGTCTTGGTGTTTTTATCGCCCTTCTCTTGGCGGCATCAGCAGCATCATACGTTAGCGGAACTGCTATCCTAAACCCAGCCGTAGCCTTCTCGCTACAGGCTGTTAAATGGAGCATTTGGCCACTAGCTGTATACGTACTAGCCCCAATCATTGGTGGTGTAATCGGCTTCTTCCTGCAAGACATATTGCGAGTTGAGAACGACGGCGCTAAAGACTAATTAGTCTGAGCCAACTCAATACCCCGCCAATCGCGGGGTATTTTTTGTTGACAATAAATACCTACAAATCGTCGGCGCGTGGTTTGTCTATCAGCAGCGGCTCAACCGACGAGTTATTGCCGGCAATCTTAATAACATCCTTGTCGATTTTTCCAAGCTCTTTATGAGCAGCATTGTAATGGTTAACGGTTGTACTTAGAGAATTACCCAGCTTTTGCATAAAGGCTTCAAAGCTACCGATATGCTGCCCTAGCTTACCAACCCTAATTTGTATATCCTTAGCCTGTTCTTCAATTTGAAGGCTGCGTAGCCCCTGCAGAACGGTCTGAAGGTAGGCCATAAAACTGG
>DAIOXF010000064.1:0-3205 GCA_036758105.1 Candidatus Saccharimonadota bacterium
CAGCTTGAAGTTACAAAAACTAACATTCCCGGATTGCTGGTATTTGATTTGCCAGTTCACGGCGATAGTCGTGGCTGGTTTAAAGAAAACTGGCAACGCGAAAAAATGATGGCGCTCGGTCTGCCTGATTTAGAACCGGTCCAAAACAATATGTCGTTTAATGCTGAAGTGGGCGTAACTCGCGGCATCCACGCTGAGCCTTGGGATAAATATATTTCCGTTGCCAGCGGCCGTATCTTTGGAGCCTGGGTAGACTTACGTGAAGGTGACACGTTTGGTCAAACCTTTACTGACGAAATTGACCCATCAAAAGCCATTTTCGTACCTCGTGGTGTTGGTAACGCCTTTCAGGCTATCGAAGACAACACAGCCTATTCATACCTTGTTAACGACCACTGGAGCCCCGAGGCGCAATCACAATACACATTTTTGAACCTTGGCGACCCAACAGTCGACATCAAGTGGCCGATTCCACTTGACCATGCTCTGTTATCCGACAAAGATAAAGCTCACCCATTACTCACCAATGTCACGCCAATGAAGCCCAAGAAAATCTTTGTTGCTGGTGGTAATGGTCAACTAGGCCGCGCCTTGCAGGCAATTCTTCCCGATGCCGAATATGTTGATCGCGACACCTTTGACATCAGCGACCCAGCGGCCTACGAAGGTCGCAACTGGCGGCAATACAGTACTTTCATTAATGCGGCTGCCTATACTGCCGTTGATATCGCCGAAATGCCAGAGGGTCGCGAACAGGCTTGGTTAGCAAACGCTACCGCGGTTCAACAACTCGCTCGTATCGCGATTCAAAATGATATAGCCCTAGTACATATATCATCAGATTACGTTTTTGACGGTACCAATACGCCACACACCGAAGATGAAGCCTTCTCACCACTAAGCGTTTATGGCCAGACAAAAGCCGCCGGTGATATTGCTGCCTCCCTTGTGCCTAGACATTATATTGTCCGTACCTCCTGGGTAGTTGGTAACGGCAAAAACTTCGTTAGCACCATGCAGAATCTAGCCGAAAGAGACATTAGCCCTGCGGTCGTTAATGACCAGACGGGACGTCTTACTTTTGCTCAAGACCTGGCTACCGGCATCAAGCATTTGATTGATACTAGGCCAGAGTTTGGTACATACAACCTAACAAACGATGGCGACGTCGTATCTTGGGCAGATATCGCCAAGTTGGTATATGAGAAAACCGGCAAAAGCAGCGATATGGTAACCGGCGTATCAACTGCAGAATATTACTCCGGCAAAGAAGGAATCGCCCCACGCCCACTTGGTAGTGAACTCTTGCTCGACAAAATAAAAGCAACTGGCTTTATGCCTCGAAACTGGCGTACGGCGCTTCAAGAATACCTTAAGACAACGGATTAATACTCATTGCTACAAAATACTGTCTTTTTTGGCGAAGGCGACGGTATTTTGCGGTACCGCTTTCCCCACTATGGAAAACACACCTTTTACAGACAAACACCTCTGTTAATATTGTCTTTTACTCTCCTTTATATTATATATACTATAGGAGATAAAATACCACAGCCAGACGCTTCACTTCATCATTAAAACTTACAACCCTACGTATAGATGGCACCTTACCGAGAATCAAACTAACATTCTTACTCTTCTACACGCACTACGCTTTACCACAACAGACATACTAGCAGAACTATTACATAAAGATCGATCAACAATCTACGAAAGACTGTCCGTACTAGAACAGCAAAACTTCGTTATCAAACAATACAATTCTTCATTCCGTATCCGCCAGAGACCAGCAACCTATTGTCTGGGTAACGCTGGCATCCGAACGCTTGAGGCGCTTCAATTGACTCAACAGAGTGGGCTCAAGCAACGCTACAAAGACAAATCCTTTAGCGAGGAGCAGATAGACAGCTGTTTGCGGATGTCATATATACTCTTGAGTTTGCGTCGCCACCACGAAGGCGAGTTCCTGTACTATACCCAGTATCAAATCGACAGAAACAAGTTCATACGACCAACGCCACTTCTCCGCGTCGTGCCAAAAAACAGGACGGCCCCAGAATTTCTGGTCGACTTCATCCCGGCATTAACTCCTAGCTGGCTTATTCGCAAACGCATCAGACAACACGAAAACTTTGCCGATAATGAGAACGCTAAACTCTATCCTCACGTTCTCTTTATCACCGGTAACACCTCCACCGAACGAAGAATTGTTAATTTTACACAAGAGCTTTATAACGACTTTAAAATATTCACGACGACGCTCGACCTCCTTACCGACTCCCCGTCACCAAATATATGGCAAGATCCCGAGGAATCAATCGACCTTCCCGACAATGAGGCGCCACAACGCCTACGGCTACCGAACACCTTCGATAGCTAGCGCCACAACACGCCTTCGTCTGGGGTCATGGTATACTATAGAAAGTTCAATATTACTTTAGAGAATTAATGCGAGGTACTCTATGAAGGGAATCATTCTAGCCGGTGGTTCTGGCACGCGCCTTTGGCCAATTACCAAAGGTATCAGCAAACAATTGATGCCGATTTATGACAAGCCGATGGTCTATTACCCGCTCACCACCCTTATGTTGGCGGGTATTAAAGATATCTTGATAATCACAACGCCAGAGGACCAGTCTCAATTTCAACGCCTACTGGGCGATGGGTCGCAATGGGGTATAAAGCTTAGTTTTGAAGTCCAACCATCACCCGATGGCCTAGCCCAAGCTTTTATTATTGGTGAGAAATTTATCGGGACAGACAAGGTCGCATTGGTCCTCGGTGACAATATTTTTCACGGCAGCGACCTTGGCGTATCATTAAAAAACTGCGTCAACCCCGATGGCGGCATTGTCTTTGCCTACGAGGTTTCCGACCCACAGCGTTACGGCGTAGTCGAGTTTGATAATGCAAAAAATGCCATATCAATAGAAGAGAAGCCAGCTCAACCAAAATCTAATTTTGCCGTCGTTGGTTTATACTTTTACGATAATGACGTTATAGAAATTGCTAAAAGCATAAAACCGAGCAGCCGCGGCGAACTAGAAATAACGTCGATCAATGAAGAATATTTGAAACGCGGCAAGCTAGCAGTCACCACTCTCGATCGCGGCGACGCCTGGCTAGACACGGGTACGATTGATAGCATGACCGATGCCGCCGACTACATCCGCGTTATTCAAACCCGCACCGGCTTAATTATCGG
>DAIOXF010000065.1:0-3205 GCA_036758105.1 Candidatus Saccharimonadota bacterium
ATAGTGGGTCATCTGGCGGTGGTGGCGCTGGTGGCGCTGGTTGGAATACAGAAGGTGCTTATATTGGCGGCAATGGTGGTATTGGCATCCAAAGTGGTATATCTGGTACGTCTAAATATTACGGCGGTGGTGGCGCTGGTGGCAACGGAGGCGCTGGTGGTTTAGGTGGCGGCGGCAATGGCGCGGACATTGGTACAGCCGGTACTGCTAATACAGGTGGTGGCGGTGGTGGTGGCTGGGGCTATGGCACTGGTAACGGTGGCGCTGGTGGATCTGGAGTTGTTGTTATCTCCTACCCTACCGGCTCGGTTACGGCGACTGGCGGCACGATGACGACATCTGGCGGCTACACAATCCACACTTTTAATTCTAACGGTACTTTTATAGTGACGGCGACTAATTAGCTAGACACTAACTATATGCAAATCAGTCCAAAATTGCTAAAATGTCTCTATGATTCAGTCGCCTAAATCGGGTAATAAGACGACGCCGCCGCACTCTGCGGCGCTTTTACTGATTAGTACCATGGCAGACACAACATGGCGCGCGTTTGTACCGACTATTGGCGGTACCTTTTTGGGAATTGGTCTGGATAAGGCGCTTAATCTCGCACCGCTAATGACAATTATTTTTATAATTTTAGGATTCGCCGTCAGCGCACTACTGATTGTTCTGCAAATCAGGGCGGTACGACGCTAGATGATTGATAAATTTTCAGCCCTTAATTTGAATATTAGTATAGCGTCTGAAAAACTGTTCACTTTAGGTGGAGTTTCGGTAACTAATGCCATGCTAACTGGTGTAGTTGGGCTGTTCGCGATGCTTACCGTGTTGATTTATGTGGTTATTATGCTGCGCCTGAAGCGCTACAACCGTTTTGTCGGTTTGGTTCAGTGGGTTTTTGAAGGATTGTTTAAATCAGTTAATGATATTATTCCAGACAAAGTCTTGGCGCGTAAGATTGCACCATTATCGATTACAATCTTCTTTTTCGTGCTGTTTAATTACTGGTTGAGCGTTATTCCGGGGCTGGATTCGATTACCTATAACGGCGTACCGGTGATTAGAAGCCTGACGGCAGATCTTAATTTTACGCTGGCGATCGCTTTAATTACTATCGTGACAGCCCAGATGTACGCTATTAAGTATCTGACGGCGCTTGGTAATGCCCGTCGCTACTTCCGCAACCCTATGACGGATCCAATCGGGGCTTTTGAAGGCATTTTAGAGTTAGTCGGCGAAGTCTCGCGCGGCACTGCCCTGGCGCTACGTTTGTTTGGCAATGCCTTCGCCGGCGAGGTGCTTCTAATAGTTATCGCGCTACTTAGTAGTTATCTCGCGAGTGTAATCTTGCCGTTCTTTATGGCGTTCGAGTTATTTATCGGCTTTATCCAGGCTTACGTTTTCTTTTCTCTGTCACTTATTTTTACATCGCTGGCGGTTACGCCGCACGAAGATTCCACACCCGATCATTCCCTTACTGCTAAACACCCTCAACCAGTAGCAAAATGATATAATAATGACCAGCAGAGAAAATAAATTTTAAAGGAGAAATACACATGAATCAATTAGCATTCGGGCTTGCCTACGCCCTACCTGCTCTTGGAGCCGCCATCGGAATCGGTTTTATCGGCGCCAGTGCCCTTAACGCCTTTGGTCGTAACCCTGAAAAATTAAGCGATATCCGTACTTTGATGATTACTGCGATTGTTTTTGCCGACAGCTTGGCAATTATCGGTATCATTGTCGCTATCATTTCTAAGTTCTTGGGATAGTAATACATTGACGGCGATTTTTACAAGTTTTGCTTCGTCAGCGCCCAGCCAGACCAATCTGCTGGATGCGCTCGGAATCGACTGGAAGACTCTTATCTTGCAGATTATTGCCTTTTTAATTTTGGTTTGGTTACTTGGCAAGTTTGTTTATCCGTGGCTAATCAAATCGGTTGACGACCGTCAAGCTAACATTGAGGCTGTCAATAAGGCAGCGCAGGAAGCTAAAGCCTCTGCCCTGCAGACCGAAGCGAATGTTGAGAAACTACTAGCCAAAGCGCGCGTTGAGGCCACTGACGTTATGGCAACGGCCAAGCTGGAGTCTGAGTCGGTCTTGAGTGCCGCTGAAGAAAAAGCTAAAAAACGGTCTGACCAGATTGTGGCCGATGCCCAAATTGAGATTCAAAAAGAAGTTGTGGCGGCCAAAACAGCGCTGTATAACGAGACTGTTGATTTGGTGGCCATGGCAACTGAAAAAATTATCGGCAGCCGTATGTCACCGAAACTTGATGAATCAATCATTAAAGAAACTCTGAAAAAGGTAAAATAAGATATGCCTAGTCGTTTATCCCGTCGCAAAATCGCCAGCTATATTGCCGAGCGATTAATAGATGGCGGCGTTCAAACGGCGACCATAAGGCAGCTTGCGGCCTATTTAATTGACAATCGGCGCACCAAAGAAGTCCAGTTGATTGTCCGTGATATCGAGTTTGAGCTTCAGAATCGTGGCGTTATTTTGGCTGAAGTCACGACTGCTAGTGCTCTGACCGAAGCTACTCGCAAAGAGATTGAACGGCTGGTTGGTCAGCACTCTGACACTGGACGAATCCAGCTACGGCAGTTTATCGACCCAGCTGTGATTGGCGGTGTCAGAATCGACATACCAGGGAAACGGCTCGACGCAACAATTGTGAGAAGACTAGCGATTTTTAGAGAAAATTATAAGAAATGATAAGGAATTAAAGACATGGCGGAACTATCAGTAGCAGAACTATCCAAAGATCTTAGGCAGGCAATCGCCAAGCTTGAGGCAAGTGAGGGGCTTGAGAGCGTCGGCGTAGTTGTACGCATTGGTGACGGTGTCGCTTGGGTACACGGCTTGCATAGCGCAGGATATGGTGAAGTTTTAACAATCGAGACAGCCTCTGGTATGGCTGAGGCGTTCGTCCTTAACCTTATGGAAGATGAAATCGGCGCCGTACTGCTTGAGGACGAAGCGCAAATATCGGCTGGCAATACGGTTCGACTAAAGGGCACGCCATTGCAGGTGCCGGTTGGCCCAGAACTTTTGGGTCGAGTAGTTGATCCGCTCGGTAAACCGCTCGATGGTGCTGGTCCGATTAAGGCCAAGAAGTTTGGGCTGATTGAGCGCGAAGCTATTGGTGTGATGGACCGCAAGTCGGTTCATGAACCGTTGATGACTGGTATTATGG
>DAIOXF010000066.1:0-3172 GCA_036758105.1 Candidatus Saccharimonadota bacterium
GAATAATAATATCCAATGCCACGCGGCGTTTTTTTGATAGCTTTTTACTGTCTGTCAAACCCTCAATTGGCACTCCCCCCACCACCACGGCGCCAACAACAAGTGGCCCCGCCCATGGCCCTCGCCCAACTTCATCAATACCCAAAATCATGTACTTATTATAGAGCATTACGACATAATGCTGTTCAATCAGCCGATTCTCATCAAAATATCCCGGTTAGACCGGGATATTTTGTTTATCTGACAAATGCTTTATTCTGCGTCTTCGTGACGAGCGGCGACTTCAGCCTGCTTGGCTTCGAGTTCAGCTTCGGTGACAGCTTTTTCAGCAGCTTTTGCTTCCGCTTCAATTTTCGTTTCTTCTTTCAAGCGAGCAGCCTCCTGCTCGGCGTGGATATCGCGCACATCATTGACCGATTCGCGGTCGAATTGGACTGATGTGAGACGAGCGGATTTACCACTGCGCAGACGAAGGTAGCTTAGGAAGTTGCGACGAACTTTAGATCGACGAACGATTTCAATCTTTTCTACGAGCGGGCTGTGAATCAAAAAGCTCTTTTCAACACCGACACCACTAGCGATTTTACGAACAGTGATACGTGATGTGTGTGAGGCCTTACGGTCAGTTCGGATAACCACGCCTTCAAAAATCTGAATACGCTCTTTGTTACCTTCGCTAATTTTCTGGTGAACACGAACCGTATCACCACTTCTGGCGTCAACGACGTTGGCCTTTTTTTGGGCTTCATTAACTGCTTTAATTAGTTCAAAACTCATTTTATTCTCACTTTTACATTTATAAATACAATCAGCTGTAAATTATAGCATAGATTAACACCATTGAAAAGTGTTAGCCGTAATATTATCTATAATTTACCAGGCACTAGATGACCCGATTAATCTCTTCAAGGGTTGTCTCGCCGCGAAGAGCCGCCAGAACGCCACGCTCTTGTAGTGTTACCATACCCGCCTCGCGAGCAGCCTTCTCGATGACGTCCGTATTGATGTCTTTGATGTCGCCGCGAATGAACTTCTGGACCGCGTCACCCACAACCATCTGCTCCATAATGACAATTCGGCCGCTATAACCAAATGGCGAGCTTTCGCTGATAACTGGTCGCCATAACTTGAAATCGTCGAGGCTTGGCTTCTCGATATGTGGCGGTAAATCCTTTAAGGCTTCGCGAACCCAATTTCTCGTCGCCTCGTCCGGTTCATATTCCTCTTTATTGTCATCCAGACGCCTAACTAGGCGCTGAGCTATCACCAAGCGAATTGCCGAACTAAAGATTGGATTAACACCGATTAAGTCAATCATGCGACTGAAGGCAGCCGATGTGTTATTGGCGTGAAAGCTCGAGAGCACAAGGTGACCTGTGATCGAGGCCTGGATAGCCGATTTAGCGGTGTCAGCGTCGCGAATCTCTCCGACCATCACAACGTCCGGGTCAAGCCGCAGAATCGAACGCAAACCATCGGCAAAGCTTTGGCCACCAGTCGTATCAACTGGAATCTGTGAAATGCCAGCAATACCATACTCAATTGGATCTTCCAGCGTAATAATCTTGATGTCGGTTGAGTTAAGAGCATTGATAATGCTATAAAGGGTCGTTGACTTGCCACTTCCAGTTGGACCAACCATCAGCACCATGCCGCGCGGATGGCTAATGACCTCATCAATTTCAGCCCTCTCAGATTTGCCGAGCCCTAAAAAGTCCAAGTTAAGCATCGACTGATCAAAGTTAAATAAACGCAGCACTGCGTCCTGACCGTACATCGTCGGTATAGTCTCAACACGCAGATTTAACAGATGCGTCGCGCCGTCACGGTTGATCTCTTTTTGGATATGACCAGATTGCGCCTCGGTCGAAGCGGTCGATATGTTAGCACGTGAGGCAAGCGCCCCTAAAATTACTCGATATCGGTCTGAGTCTAAATCCGCTACCGGATGCAAAGTACCGTCGATACGCATTCGAATACGAATGTTCGTCCGTTGATTTTCAATGTGAATATCACTGGCCCCCAATCGATCAGCTTGATCAATCAGATAATCAAAAACTTCGTCGCTGCCAACCGAATTAAGCGTCTGACTGACCTGTTGCATGGTATCGCTATCGCCTTCTTTGGCAATTTTAATATCGTCATAGACAACCGTGGTTGGCGGGTCATAGCGATCCATAAGAATACGATAACTGCTGATGCTAATTAGAAAGAATTGAATCGATTTACCTTGATCATTGTATTCTTTGGTAAGATCACGAACTAGTGACTGCGGTGTCTGGGTGGTCATGCCAAATCGCCAAGCCGTAGCTTCACTACCTGGTGTCAGCGGCACAATCCGGCTTCGATGCATCGTCTCGGTATCGATAGTGCCTTCAACAAGTGGCAAAGATTGCTCGACACCGCGGGCATCAAAATACTGCACACCAAGAATGGCGGCCCGCTCTTGTGTCGACTTTTCGTCCTGCTCACGACGATTCTGCTGTATTCTATCTTCGTCCATTGCCTATGACTATAGCAAATTGCTTGTGGTTTTTATAGTGGCAGGTCGTCTGCGACAAAAGTTATCTTTACTATATAATGAAGCAGTGCCAGATATTATTGTAATTATTCATAACATACGTTCGACCCATAATGTAGGTGCGATTTTTCGAAGCTGCGAAGGTTTTGGCGTTTCTAAAATTATACTAAGTGGTTATTCACCGTATCCAAAATTGCCAAATGATAGTAGGTTGCCACATATTTATAACAAATTAACCGACCAGATTCACAAGTCTGCCCTTGGTGCCGAAGGTATGATCCCATTTGAGTATCAGACCATGCCGGATTTTGCCGAGCTTAAAAATCAAAGTTACAGTATTGTCGGCCTTGAACAAGATGAACGATCAATCATGCTGCCAGATTTTAAAGCACCAGCTAAGCTAGCCCTGCTGCTTGGCGAAGAGGTTAAGGGTATTACCGACGATTTGCGTGGTGTCTGCAATTATTTGATCGAAATACCTATGAAGGGACAAAAAGAATCATTCAACGTCAGCGTAGCAGCCGGCATCGCCCTCTATCAAATCACCGTCGCTAATTAGTCATTAACACGTTCAGTAATCGTGCCCGGCTTGACTGCAGCCCCAAGCCGCCTTGAGGCCTCGACCCTATCACATAGCACGCTTCGCTCTGC
>DAIOXF010000067.1:0-3126 GCA_036758105.1 Candidatus Saccharimonadota bacterium
GTGTAGGACGATGCCTTTGCGAGGTTGTCTTTGATGGTATTCTCGGCGCTGGTCTTTGTATCCATTAGAATCGTGTAAACGCTAAACCCAACGACCCCCAAAAAGATCATCGCAGCTGCGAGCATGACGATATATCGCATCAGAATAACATTCGTACGAGCAGCACGAATTTCATTCTTGGCATTATAAGGGAGTAGGTTTATCATTTCCAGATACCACTCGGCTTAATACTGGCAAGCCCAGCGACGGTTATATAGCGTGCCCTAAACTGCTTGGCGGGTTCAGGCAGCTTGCCAAAGTCAAGTTTTTGCCAAGGACTGGCAACGCGAGCTGGCATGACAAGTACATTTGTAAAATATTCGCCAATACCCGGCACGTTACTACCTGCACCAACAACTAGCAACTGCTCAAGCCTGTGCTTATCGTTCAGACGTTCATTGTAATAGCGGATAACTTTTCTGATTTCGATAACAATGCGCTCTAAGCTTGGCTCCAGGGCATTAGTGATTTTTTCTTGACGTGGTCCGGCATTCAAGCCGTTAAGCACCTTAAGTTGGTGGGCATTCTCAACAGCGATGTTTAACTTTTTAGCAATATCGAGCGTGAAAGTGTTACCACCAATAGCAAGGCCACCAGTGACTCGAATCGAGCTATCTTCAAGGATTGCAATATCGGTACTGGCTGGGCCGATATCAACAATAATTGTTGGCAAATGACCATCTTCGGTAATAGTAATTAAACGCCCGACAGCGCTAATACCAGGTTCGACTAAAACGGCGCGAAGGCCGGCACTTTGAGCGGCAGCGATACAATTGTCGACAATCATGCGCGATACGGCACTCATCAAGACTGTTATTTCGGTCTTGGTGCGTTCGATAATCTCATAATCAATATAAAGGGTTTCGGCTGGCACCGGTATATACTGATCAACTTCAATATCAACGGCATCTTTTAAGGTTTTTTCGGCGCTTACTGGCAAAGTAAAGGTACGAGAAAAGCTTCGTGCTGTCGGTACGCCAATGACTACGTGATTGCTCGATAGATTACCGACTAATTTTTCGCTGACTAGGGCCTTGATGTTGTCGGCAAGATAAGTGTTGTCACCCTCAAGCGACTCCTTGATTTTGATTGGATCAAGGTCGATTGAGCCGTAACCAAGCACAAGCCATCGCTTGGTGTCGACGGCCATAATTTTGACTCCAGTACTACTGATGTCAAGTCCGATTACCGGTTTGTCTTTATAAAATAACTTTACCATGATGCCCACTAGTGTTACTACGCCCAATTATAGCATGAGTGGTTTGAGATAGGTACAGGGCTACTTGATATTTTGCGCTAAGCCAGCAATTGGCATCATAACACTGGCGGCAATTAGTCCAACCATACTGCCCATGATGACAATCATGGTCGGCTCGATGATCGAACTTAAGCCTTCAATCGAGGCATCAACTTCTTCTTCGTAAAAGTCGGCTACCTTGACCAGAACCGTATCGGTTTGGCCAGTCTCTTCGCCAACTGACAGCATTTGGGCAACGATTGCTGGAAAGAGTGGGTTTTGGCTGATTACTAGCGATAATGGCTTGCCGTTTTTTACTTCGACCGCAGCGTCGACTAGGGCTTTTTCGTACACCACATTACCAACCGAACGCGCCGTTACCCGGAGGCATTCTAGAACAGCTACACCGGCTCCCATAAGTGCCGAAAAGGTGCGGGCAAAACGAGCGATGGCGACTTTCTTAATAATGCCTTTCACGCCGGGTATCTTTAGGATCAATACATGAAACCGTTCTTTACCTTTTGGTGTCTTGATGTATTTAAGGACGGCGTAAATTATGCCACCGATTGCTGGGAAAATTATATACCAAAAATTCGTAAACAGGTGACTGATGCCAAGCATAAACAAGGTTATGCCCGGTAGTTTGGCGTCTGCTCCGCCAAGATCGGTTAGAATCTTGCCGATTTGTGGAATTACGAAAAGCATTAATCCGAAAAAGGCTAGAACGGTAATACCTAGCAGAACTGTTGGATAGGCCATGGCGCTTTTGACTTTTTTACGAATCGTAGCACTTTTTTCTTGTTGCAAAGCGAGTCGTTTTAAAATCTCATCCAAAATACCGGCAGTTTCACCAGCGCGCACCATGTTGACGTAGACGTCGTTAAAAGTGTCGGGGTATTTAGCCAGTGAGTCGCCTAGAGCGGTGCCGGCTTCGACGTCCTTGATAACACCGGTAAGTATTTGTTTTAACATTGGGCTCTCGGAATGATCTGCCAGTGAAGTTAGCGACCTAACTAGCGGTACGCCTGCGCCAACCATGGCGCTCAGTTGACGCGTCATCATAACCAAGTGATCGGGTTTTACTTTATTGCTATTAAGTAATTTTGAAAGTGAAAAACCGGCGGCCGAGACGCTTGATGCTTGCTTAATACTAAGAGGGCGAAGACCTTGTTTTCTCAGGGCAGCGATGACGCTAGCGCGATCAGCTTGATCAATCATGCCGGTTACTGACTTGTTTGATTTATCGGTTGCGACGTATAGAAAATTAGTCATAATTAGTCTTTGCTGACCCTAAGGACTTCCTCAATGGTGGTTTCGCCGCGCAGCGCCTTGATTAGTCCGTCGGTCTGCATTGAAATCATACCCTCGGCAATTGCTTGAGATTGGATTTGATTACTGGTGGCGTTGCTCATAATAAGTTTTTGAACACCAATGGTGTTGGCTAGCACTTCATAAATACCGGTACGCCCTTTATAGCCGTTATGGGCATCATCATCGTTGTCATCGTTGTTGGCCCGCCATAAACTAACTATGCCATTCTCATCCGTGCTTAGTGGCAAGTCTGCACCCATACCCTCGGCTAGAGCGCGTTTTTCAAGCTCATGGATGACCTTGAAGACTTGAGGCGTCGTGATGTTAAACATACGCATTACAGCTTGCTTTTCTTCTTCGGTAGGTGCGTAATTTTGACGGGAGGCTTTGTGTAGACGGCGAACCAATCGCTGTCCGACAACGGCGCGCACCGTACTGGCGATTAGGAAGGGCTCGATGCCCATGTCAAGCAGACGCGGCAGACAGGTGGCGGCGTTGTTGGTGTGCAGGGTGCTAAATACCAAGTGTCCGGTTAATGC
>DAIOXF010000068.1:0-3068 GCA_036758105.1 Candidatus Saccharimonadota bacterium
ATTCATCATCATCTTGAGGCGACCGGTTGGCCCGAGACCAAGATTACGATGCGTTTTTGGGTGATTGCCTATGTTATGGCCTTTTTGGGCGTTCTGGCGGCTGTAGCGGGAGGCAGTATCTAGTATGAGTATTGGTGGGCGTTTAATGCAGCTTGTCGACGGTATGACGCGCTCTAATGCCAGGGAGGACGTCAATCGGCGTCATCGACCAGATTACAGGATTGCTCTTTATATGGGGCTTTTAATGCTGATTGGCTTGATTATTATATATTCAATCGGACCACAGCGCGCCAATGTTCTAAATAATGCCTATGGCAGTAATTACAGCGATACATACTTCTTTGTAAAGCAGGCCGTCAGCTTATTGTTGGCCTTGGCGGCATTTGGACTAGCTGCTATTGTGCCGTACACTTTCTTTACGAAGAATGGTAGCAAGCTCTTGATTACAGGGCTAGCGGCTTGTGCGTTATTGGCGGTTGCCGGCTGGGCCCACCTTGGCATTGCTCAGGCTAGTCTCGGCGCTGTTCGATGGTTTAACCTGGGGCCGCTGGGTAGTTTTCAGCCAGCCGAGGTCTTGAAGTTTGGTGTTCTGTTATTTGTGGCGGTATTTTTAGGTATAAAAACTAAGCAAGGTAAAGCCAATGACGTCCATGAAACACTTGTGCCGGTTGGGGTTGTGTTGGCTTTATCAATGCTATTTGTCATTATTATTCAAAAAGACCTTGGTACCGGTGTAGCTCTGATTAGTATCATTGGATCGATGTTGTTTGTATCTGGTATTAACAAAAAGATCGGCTTAATAATCTTGGCGGGTATAGTCGTTGTCGGTGTAATTTTGGTTGCTTCGGCGCCGCACCGTATCGACCGCATCACGACCTTTTTACAGGGTGATAACACCTCGTCGAGTGACTCGAACAGCTATCATATCGAGCACGCCAAGATTGCAATCGGCACTGGTGGACTGTTTGGCGTCGGTATCGGCAACAGTGTCCAGGCGACCGGCTACTTGCCAGAGGCAATCAACGACTCGGTCTTTGCAATCATGGGCGAAATCTTTGGTTTTGTTGGTCTGGTGGCAATTTTGGTGCTACTGACGGCCTTGATGCGCCGAATGCTTGTCGTTATGGATCATCTGGGTGATATGCGCTTAAAACTGATTGTAGCCGGTACTTTCGGCTGGTTCGGGGCGCATGTTATTCTAAATATAGCTTCGATGATCGGAATTTTTCCGCTTACCGGTATCACGCTGCCACTTCTAAGCTTCGGCGGTACTAGTATGATATTTATCGCAGCAGCGCTTGGCTTGGTTTTTCAGCTATCCCGCTATACAGTCCATTCATCAAGGTTAAAGGAGGCGCAATATGAAGATTCTAGCAGTCGGCGGGGGGTCGGGCGGTCACGTCACACCAGTCGTAGCCGTTTTGAGAGAAATTAGGCGTAAACAGCCGCAAGCCGAGATTAGGTTTTGGTGCGACAAAAAGTTTTCGCATCAAGCCAAGTCACTACTAGCCGGTTTTGACCCTGATTTGCCAGTTAAAACTATCATTGCTGGTAAATTTAGACGCTATCATCATCTGAGTGTCATACAGCAACTGATGTGGACAAAGTTAGTTCTATTGAATCTGCGTGATAGTTTTTTGGTGCTGATGGGCTTCGTTCAAAGCTTCTTCATGCTAATTTTGTGGCGGCCAGACGTTGTCTTTACTAAAGGTGGCTATGTTTGCTTACCTGTTGGGTTGGCGGCAAAAATCCTTGGCATACCTCTGGTGATACACGATTCGGATGCTCATCCAGGACTAACTAATCGGATTTTAGCGAAGTGGGCGAGCAGTATCGCCACTGGTGCACCTCTGGAATACTATTCTTATCCAAAATCAATCTCGCGCTACATCGGTATTCCAATATCTAGTGATTTTCATCCATTCTCGGATTCGCAGCGACTTTCAGCGCGTCAGCAGTGGGGGATTAGTCCTGACGTCAAGTTAATCGTTATTACCGGTGGAGGACTCGGCGCTAAACAGATCAATGATACTGTCGCTGAGGCGCTGGACGAACTCTTAAAATTAGGCTCAGTCGTGCTTATTGCTGGAGCTGCTCAGTACGATGAGTTGCGCTCACTAACGCCTACCAACGATGACCACTTTCAGTTGCATGCATTTGTCTCAAGTGGCATGGCAGAGCTGCTTGGTGCGGCTGATGTTGTGCTGACACGGGCTGGTGCGACCACTATCTTGGAGCTGGCCGCTCTTGAAAAGCCGACCATCTTAATACCAAATGCCAAGCTAACCGGTGGCCATCAATTAAAAAATGCAGCAGTTTATGCTGACGCCCGGGCGGTCAAAATACTTAATGAAGATGAAATGATTGAAAAACCAGCCTTACTAATCGAGTCCGTGAAAGACATTTTGTCTAATCCGACCGAGGCAAAAGCTATGGCCGGGCGTTTTTCAAAATTCGCTCGACCTGACGCGGCGCTGGATATGGCTGATATGATTATTTCGGCCGTCAAATAAGCTATAATTAATCATAACTACTATGCGCTTATTCAATAAAAAAACTACTGATATTCCAGCTCGGCGGCGTCAAAACGACATTCCGGTGCGTGAGCCAGCCGTACCAAAGCCCGATCAGTATACTTTTCAGCGCAATCGCACTCTAACTGGTAGTACGTCAAATAAACTAAGTTCGACTCATCACCATACCGATTTGGAGTCGCCACGGACACAGGCTCACCATTTAGCGATACAGCGTCGCAAGATATGCGCTACTTTACTGACTGTTGTAGCTATTGCAGCGGTTTTATCATTTCTATTATTTCAATTTACTGCAAAAGTCACAGCGGTTTCTGGCGATAGTACGGTTTCCCGCTCAGTAGATTTGGCCGTTTACGAAACGGCAATAAATGATTATCTAGGGGCAAACCCCCTTGAGCGCTTTAGATTTGCCCTTAACGAGTCAAAACTAACTAGCTATTTGGCGCAAAAACTGCCCGAGGTTGAGAGTGTCTCAAGTGTTAGTTCGGGCGGTATTGGTAATACGGACATTGGTCTGATGATGCGTCGTCCTGT
>DAIOXF010000069.1:0-3003 GCA_036758105.1 Candidatus Saccharimonadota bacterium
CACTAGGAGACTGATGTAAGTCGACGGCAAGCCGAGACTAGTCTCCCATTGTGCTGCGATCATTGGCTGGTTGCTGGCCTGGATTTCCGCCGCGTAGATTCCCCAAGCGGCATTCCTAATAGCTTCGTTGCTCGGCCCTGCCTCGGGATACTTCTCTTCTCCCTGTTGGCCGAACGCAAAGGCGATGACGCCTACCTTATCCATCTCATCTCCTTTCGGTAGAGGGAGTGGATTGCATAATATTATAGCATAATTTAATAAAAAAGAAATAGTTAACAGATGACAAGAAAAACTCCCAATCTTTCGATAAGGAGTTTTTCTTGGTAGCACCAGGTGGGCTCGAACCACCGACCTCAGGCTTATGAGTCCTGCGCTCTAACCAGCTGAGCTATGGTGCCACGCAGAGACAATATTAACAAATAATGCCTCTTTTTTCCAGAGTGCTTGATTATCCTTGGCGATGATTCTGATAATAAATGAATACTCTTATTGCAAAAGTATGCAGGGGCCGTACAATAGTAATATTAAGTGAACTATAAGGAGGAACCTATGCAATACATTGACTCGGTATCCAGTACAGTCGCCAAATGGATGAAAGATGTACCACATCTTCCAAAAGGACTTACGAAGTGGCTCGCAGAAAACTCATGGTGGCTCACAATCATCGGGGTTGTTCTCTCGGTGTTTGCAGTATTTAGTTTATTGGTAGCAATGACAGCTGGATCGGCAGTATTGGTCGCAGTCGGAGCGCCTGCTATTGGTGGAATGTTCTTTGTCAGTTCACTTGTCGCCCTAGTCGGCACCGGCATTTCGGTCGTTGCTGAAGCTATGGCGATCGCTCCACTCAAGGCGATGAAAAAGCGCGGCTGGGACCTCATGTTCTTCGTCCTGCTCGTCTCTGTAGCTATGGGCATTGTTGGTAGCCTACTGACTGCAAATGTCGGCGGTATCCTATTTGGCCTTATCGGCGCAGCAATCGGCGCATATGTGATGTTAGAGTTCAAACAGTACTTCGTAAAGTAAGTAACAATAATCATAAAATCCGTCGCGTGGGATTCTCCTAGGCGACGGATTTTGTTATAATAGGACCACTCCAGGCGATACTCACTACCTTTTATCGGGCAAGCGTCCCTCGCCAACGGATTCATCATTTATCGTCTTCGGATCATTCGCTACAGAACGGGCGTAAGAGACGGGCGAACATTCCTAGGAGACGTTCTCTAAATTAACTTTTGGAGATTTATAACGATGAATGACGAAACTTTTTTAAATGAGCGAGTTGAAGTAATTGCGGCTTATGGTGATGGGCTTAATCCGTGCCGGCCGATAAAATTTAGGCGACGAAATGGGCGAGAAATAATTGTTAGCGAAATTGGTCTGCGCTATCCAAGTAATCAAGGCAAGCGGATGGTACATATTTTTGATGTCACCGACCAAGCGGCTGATTATCGGCTGGAGTTTGATAGCGAGCGACTAACCTGGCATCTAACACGTGAGGGCGATCATTATGCCGGATGATTACAATACCGAAACGCCGCTGGTGATGCACATCGACCTTAATTCAGCTTTTGCGACAATCGAGCAGCAGGCCCGACCGATGTTACGCGGCCGGCCAGTGGCGATTGTTAATCGCCGGACCAATTTAACCTCAATAGTAACCGCCAGCTACGAGGCCAAGGCTCTTGGTGCTAAAGTCGGTATGCGCTTGATTGAAGCCGAGCGCTTGGTACCAGGCCTGATTGCAATTGAAAGTGAGCCGGAAAAGTATCGGTTTGTTTATAAGAAATTGTCTAAAATACTTAGCGACTATTCGCCAAATTTCGTTATGAAGAGCATCGACGAGGGCGTGATTGATTTTCATGGTGTGGTTAATTGTCGGCCGATGCAAGAAATTGGGCTAGAGATTAAACAACGACTGCGTGATGAGGTTGGCGCCTACATGCGCTGCAACGTTGGCATCGGTACGAACCGCTTTTTAGCTAAAACCGCCGCCGGTCTACGTAAACCAGATGGTATGGACGTAATTGACTATACTAATTTGCGTCAGACTATGGCGACGCTAAAATTAACCGACCTGACGGGGATTGCTAGTCATAACGAGGCTCGGCTGAATACAGTCGGCATTGATACGCCACTGCAATTTTTAGATAGTAGCGCGGTTACACTAGATAAAATAGTTTTTAAAAGTATCGTCGGTCAGCAGTGGCATCAGCGCCTAAGAGGTTGGGAAGTGGACGACCGGGTTTTTGATATGAAGCGGGTCGGTCGGCAATATGTTTTGGAGAGCCGTAATTTAAGCCGCACGCAGATTGTGCAACGGCTGCATAATCTGTGCGAGTCGGTCGGATCGCGGCTGCGTAACCAAAATAAGGTCGCCCGCGGCGTCTATGTCTATGTCAGGACGGCCGAACACGGCTATTGGCACGCCAGCAAAATGACTCAGTTGCCGTTTTACAGCGACGGCACGATTTACAGCCTAGCCTATCAGCTATTTATTCGGGCGCCCGACGGTATTCGCGAAATCGGCGTACATTGCTATGAATTATCTGATAATGACGATACGCAGCTTAGCCTGTTTGGCGATCTGATTGTCCGTGAGCATCAGCTGACCGACGCCATTGATGATATTAACCGGCGATATGGTGATCGCACTGTCCATTCGGCTGACACGATGGCGACCGACGAACTGGTTAAACAAAAGATACCATTTGGCAGCGTCCGTTATCTTTAAGATGCCATCGCCGCTTAGGTTATAATAAAAGATGTGAATAAAGCGATTATTACTTTTTCGGCTGTTGTCTTTGGCATTGCCGGCAGCTACCTGCCATTTTTATTTGGCGTGACCGATATTTTTAGTGGCTGGAGTATCTTTATGGGCTTTGTTGGTGGAATTTTTGGTATCTGGTTAGGTGTATGGATTTCAAAAAAACTAAGCTAAAACAATTGCCAATAGGCAGTTATATCGTGGCAGTTAGCGGCGGTGTTGATTCGGTAGCACTACTC
>DAIOXF010000070.1:0-2963 GCA_036758105.1 Candidatus Saccharimonadota bacterium
GTCAAGTCGACGCTGGCCGACAGGCATTACTTAGCACCACAGCTGATCAATCAGTTCGTATGACCGTTCGCGGCGAGATTGTCGCCGATGAAAAGTTTCACTCTTACCAAATTACGATTACGCCATCGTCGCGCACACTAACGACTTATATCAGTTATTTAGACACGACAGTCGATAATGTTAATCTAGGCAACAATATTCCAGCCTATGAACAGTTTGTTTATTCACTAGACCGCGCCAATCTTGCCAAGGGTAGTGAGTTGACTGGCGACAAAAATGACACGCGTGGCATTTGCGCCACCGGCCAGGTATACGAGTTTGCGACTTTGAAGGCCGATAAGTCGGTTAAGAGTTTGTGGACTTCAACATGCCGTGGATCAAAAGGCTCGTTGGATGCCAGTGTTGATCAACTGACGCAATTATTTGTCAGTCAAATTCCGAACGCACCCCAATTAATTAAAAAAATTGGTTTATAAACTTTACATTGAGGAGGTAACGACGTGGCTATAAAGGCAGTGATTTTTGATTGTTTTGGCGTGTTGATTGTACCAGCTCAGGTTTTGTTGCCGCACGATTTTCCAGAAAAAGTTGACAATCTTCGAGATTTATCAATGCAATCTGACTACGGCTATATTAGCCGTGACGAATACAACCAGATGGCCGCGGAGCTGACCGGATTAACGAGCGAAGAATTTCAAAAACGCTACTGGAATAATCGAGTACGCAACGAGCCGGTGTTTAATTGGATAAACGATTTAAGAAAATCGAACAAATTCAAAATCGGTATGCTGAGTAATATTAGTGCTTGGCGACTCGAAGATTTCATCCCAGAAGCTGAACGAGATCAGTCGTTTGATTCGGTCGTCCTATCGGGTGAAGAGGGGATGATTAAACCATCATCCGAAATTTACGAACTGACTGCCAGTCGGTTAGGCTTTGATATATCGGAATGTGTCATGATTGATGATTTGCTTGATAACGTCGATGGCGCCGAGCGCGCTGGTATGAAAACTATCTTGTTTGGTGATATTGATCAGGCTAGGACTGACTTTGACAGATTGCTTGAGACTGAAAATGCCTGAACTACCAGAGGTTGAGACCGTTCGGGTTGGCCTGTATAAATTAATTATTGGCCGGGTGGTAAGAAGTGCTACTTCTGACAATCCAAAAAGTTTTCCAAATGCTGCCGTGGATGTCCAGGAGTTTTTAATCGACGCCGCTGTCACTAACGTGCGTCGTCGCGCCAAGGTGCTGATGATTGATTTATCGACCGACTACAGCTTGGTAATTCACCTGAAGATGACTGGGCAACTGGTCTTTGTCGGCGAGCAGCGCTTTGGGGCCGGCCACCCGAGCGACAGCTTAATCGCTAATCTACCAGATAAATCAACTCGCGTCACTTTGGAATTTAGCGATGGCACGCATCTTTATTTTAACGATCAACGTAAGTTTGGCTGGGTGCGTTTGATGCCAACCTTAGAGGTGCCAAACATTGATTTTATGAAAAAGGTTGGGCCCGAGCCACTCGAGGCTGACTTTACGGCCGCAGAATTTACCGAACTCTTTACCAGGCGAGCTGGCACCACTATTAAAGCGGCACTACTTGATCAGTCGGTGATTGCTGGTATTGGTAACATTTACGCCGACGAGAGCTTGTGGGGTGCCAAAATTCATCCTAAGCGTTTGGTTAAATCGATTACCGATAAAGAATTTAAGGCGCTTTATACTGATGTTCGCGAAGTGATGAACCTAGCTATTGCCAAAGGCGGCAGTAGTAATCAAACATATATCAACGCTGAAGGTCAACGCGGTCACTATATGGACTTTGCACGGGTTTTTCGACGCGAGGGTCAAGCTTGCCCACGTTGTGGTACGACAATCCTTAAACTGCGCGTAGCAGGACGAGGCACCCATATTTGTCCGCACTGCCAAACGCTCTAGGTTATACTAAGACTGATGATAACTCTACTTATTGGGGAGAATAGTTTTGAAATCAACCGCGAACTGGCACGCATCGTGGCAGATTTTGGTGGCTTGGCCGAAAAAGTCGATGGCGCCAGTCTTGAAACTCGGCAATTGCCCGACCTTCTGATGGGCGTTAGTTTATTTAGTGACAAGCGCTTGGTGATTATTAGGGATTTGTCGTCTAACAAGGCGATTTGGCCAGAGTTTTCAACTTGGCTGCAGCGCGTGTCGGATGATATTAATTTAGTACTGGTCGAGCCTAAACCAGACAAACGAACGACGACTTTTAAAGACCTAAAAAAGCTCACACGGGTGCTTGAATTTAATGAGTGGGGCGAGCGCGATACAGCCAAAGCCGAAGCTTGGTTGATAGACGAGGCCAAGCAAATTGGCTTTAAGCTGGACGCATCAAATGTCAAGCTGATTGTGCGCCGCGTCGGGCTTGATCAGTGGCAACTTTACCACGCTCTGCAGAAGCTGGCGTTGGTCGATAAGATTGACGCGGCGACAATTGAGAATGTGATTGACGCCAATCCAACCGAGAACGTCTTTAATTTATTTGAGGCAGCACTTAGGGGCGATAGGGCGCGTATCGCCGACATGTTAGCGGTTATTGAACAGACCGAAGATCCATTTAGATTATTTGCCTTGCTAGCCAGTCAGGCCTTTCAACTTGCGGCAGTGATTACGGCCGGCCAGGGCGACGATATTGCCAAAGATTTTGGGATTCACCCTTACGCTATATCCAGGTTAGAGGCAAGCGCCCGCAAATTGGGTAGGGGCGGTGCTCGTAAAATTATTAATATCTTTGCTGTGTCGGATGATGATATGAAGCTGTCGCGGGCCGACCCATGGCTGCTAATCGAACGATCACTCCAAAAGATTGCCGCAATTTAAAATAACCTCCCAGACGGGAGGTTATTTATTAGACAATAAAGGATTTATTTAGCAGCTGGCTTTTTAGCCGCAGCGGCTTTTTTGGCAGGCGCCTTCTTAGC
>DAIOXF010000071.1:0-252 GCA_036758105.1 Candidatus Saccharimonadota bacterium
TCGTTGGTCGAGTCGATTGAAGAGAAGACTAGGCATCCTGGTTACGAGACGCTCGTGAGGGTGGTTGTGTCGTCTAATACGGCAGCCAGGTCACAGACGCTACTTAAAAACGTCGTCGCGGCTTTTTCATTATTTGATTCACCGACCAACAACGGTTATAAGTTTACGGTTTCTAAGGACATTGAAGAGTTAGTAACGGCATATATATTTAGATTCTTTCCGCAGACGGTCAACCAAAATATTTTAAATAGT
>DAIOXF010000071.1:262-2890 GCA_036758105.1 Candidatus Saccharimonadota bacterium
CGTGGTATCAAAAAGCAGATACGACTTAGCACTAATGATCGCCGCCGCCATACTTATATGATTGGTCAGACAGGTACTGGAAAGTCTGGATTATTAGAGAATTTGGCTTTTCAAGACATGATGGATGGTCGTGGTTTTGCATTTATTGATCCACATGGAGATTCAGCCGAGAAATTGCTCGGCATGGTGCCGAAAGAGCGGGTTGAAGACGTAATTTACTTTAGCCCAGCCGATATGGAAAACCCGATTGGCCTGAACTTATTTGAGTTTGAGAACCAAGATCAACGCGACTTCCTGATTCAGGAGTCGATTGCGATGCTCTACAGACTGTATGATCCAGGTCATACCGGTATTATCGGTCCAAGGTATGAACACTGGTTCCGTAATGCCGCCCTGACTATTATGAGCGACCCTCAGGGTGCGACCTTTATTGATGTTCCGCAGGTCTTTAACGACCAGTCGTTTACAGATGAAAAATTGAAATATGTGACCGACCGCACGGTGCTGGATTTTTGGCACAAGGAAATGGCGCAAACTAGCGAGGCTAATAAGTCAGAAGTACTTGGTTGGTTCGTCAGTAAGTTTGGTGCCTTCTTGTCGAACGAGATGATGCGTAATGTGATTGGCCAGACGAAGAGTGGCTTTAACCTGCGTGAGATTATGGATAACAAGAAAATCCTGCTAGTTAATCTGGCCAAGGGCCGAACGGGCGAGTTGAACTCGCAACTGCTTGGTATGATTTTTGTCATGAAGTTTCAGGCCGCAGCCATGGGCCGGGCGAATATACCGGAAGATGAACGCGAAGATTTTGCACTTTACGTTGATGAGTTTCAGAACTTTGCAACTGATAGCTTTGAGTCAATTTTGTCCGAGGCCAGGAAGTACCGCCTGAACTTGGTACTGGCAAACCAGTTCATGACTCAGCTAACTGATAAAATACGAGAGGCGATTATTGGTAACATCGGTACTATAATCAGCGGTCGTATCGGTATTACAGACGCAGAACTACTTCAGAAGAAGTTTTCGCCAACTTTTGACGCTGAAGACCTAACGAAGTTGCCTAACTTCCAAACTATTGCGTCTGTCATGATTAATAACGTGCCATCAGCGGCCTTTAGCATGTCACTGCTGCCGCCAATGGGCACATCAAACCCGCAACTGCGTGATGCTCTAAAGAAGCTGTCAGCGGCTAAGTATGGTCGTCCACGCGCCATGGTAGAAAAAGAGATTTTTGCTCGACTTGGTGCCGGTGACGAGGCCCGTAAAGCTAAAATGGAGGCCATGAAGGACGCTCAGCGTAATCGCTTTAATTCGCCCACACAAGGCCAGCCGCAGGTAGGTGGTGCGGGCGCAAGTAGCGGTACGTCATTTTTGGATGAGTGGTTGGCAAAACGGCAGCAAATTGTTGCCGCTAAGCCTACCACACAAACACCTGGAAGTACGCCTATCCAGATGCAAAGCGCTCCTCAGGCCGTAAAGCAGCAGCCTGTCGCTAATGAGCCGTGGCAACCTTTCCAGACAGCCAGCAATGGCAGCCCAATTAAAGAACCTGAAGCCCCTAAAGTTAGCGTGGATGAACAGGCTAGACTTCATGTTCACGAACCCGGCAAGAACAATGCCGGTGACGAAATCTCGATAAAACTACGCTAAGGTTATTTTTTACCAGTGACGATTAGGCGCAAATAGTCGTAAATGACACCAATAACCCAGCCGACAATGAAGGCGCCGATGGTCTCAAAGCCAGATAATTTATAGCCGATATTCTTGGCAACCACATATACTACTAGTGTTAGGATAAAGGCCGAAACTGAGCCGGCCAGGATGGCATTTGGTCGGGCGACGGTTGAGCCAACGACATCACTGATTTTTTCGACGGCCTTATTATGAATAATTCTACTAAATGCGCGACTAGTAGGTGATAGCTCGGCCTGCACTTCCTTGATTTGACGCTTAAAACTGGCTTCTTTTTGCTTTTTACCAACTGGCCCGAGGCGCTGAGGTGCCTTATGCTCGTTGCTAGACTTTCGTTCTTTGCCGCCAGCTTCAACGCTTATAGCGGATTCTAAGGCTTCAACCTTGGCTCTTTCGGCCATGGCTTCAGCGTCACGTGGACTAAGCTCGACTGAATTTTCAGCTGATTTTGAGAGTTTTTCAAGCTGTTCGGCAGCGGATGCAGAATTCTCGATACCTGTTTCTGGAGTGTTATTAAGGGTTTCTGGTTGGTTACTCATAGTCTATTATCCTAACTTTTAGATTGTTCCAGCGTTTAGGCTGTGGCGAATAAGCCTTACCTCTGTTTTAACTTGGCGAGAACGTGCATAGAAGTAGACGGTAGACGCAAGAACGATACCCGCGAACAGCAGATTTTCACTAGGTCCAGTTGTCGGTAATTGTGATGCAACCTGTTCGACTACCTTAGGAGTCGCGCAATTGACTGATACGTCAACCGAGTTGCCGAAGAGGTTGACCATGTGACAGTCATACGATGTTGGGTCGCTTTGACCGCGGGCGGTGGCCGGAATCGGGTCCATGACCCTTATGACAAAGCTACGGACTTGGCTGGCACCTGGGGCGAGAGTTACATTAGGCCACGATAAGGTTTTGGTACTCGATGCGACTACCAAAACC
>DAIOXF010000072.1:0-2854 GCA_036758105.1 Candidatus Saccharimonadota bacterium
GCCCAGTCGCCATATATATTAGTTGGAGGCGCTTTTTGGCATCTGTGACACTTAGCTCATCGAGCAGTTCTTCGGTTTGTTTTTTAAGGACTGGCTTAATATCAACTGACTGCGCACGCGACGTTATGGTGGCAAGAAGCTTGGAAGGTGTATGAGTGGCTAAAATAAAGTGGACGCCTGCTGAGGGCTCCTCAAGCAGCTTCAGGAAGGCATTTTGTGCCTGATGCCCCATTCTTTCGGCATAATCAATTAGTATTACTATCTTGCCGGTCTGAATTGACCTAGTTTGTGAATATAGGCGACGAATACTATCAACACTAATGACACCCTTATCAATATCGACTTTCTCGTCTTTTTCCGGTAAAACCACAAAGCTGAGTGTCCCAATTCGAGCTGCCAGGTATTTGGCAACCGTTCCTAGGCCGACGCCGGTTGGGCCTGTCAGTAACAACGCTTGTGGCATATCGCGTAGCATCAAAGACAAGACTAGGTCACTAGCTGGATTAATTAACGGTTTTTTCATGATTATTTAACCTGCGAAAACTTATCAGTAAACTCGGCAGGTACGGGCGCTTCAAAGATTCGCCTTTCACCCACTGGAATGGTGATTTCAAGGCTCATGGCGTGTAAGTAAAGGCGGTCATCTGGTTTACCATATACTTTGTCTCCCAAGATCGGCGTATTAATATAGCGCATATGGACACGTAGCTGGTGAGTCCGACCGGTCCGTGGATATAGCTTTACGAGTGAATATTTATCAGTTTCATCAATAACTTCATAGCGAGTTAAAGCAGATTTACCCTTAACATCAACCTTAAATGTACTTGGCGCGTTTGGATTGCGACCAATTGGTAAATCAAGTTGTGCCTTTGCAAGCTTTGGAATACCATCGAGCACTGCAATGTATATCTTTTTAGCACGACGGTCGGCAAATTGCTTTTGAAGAAGTGTAGCCGTTTGTGGATTGCGAGCACCAATCATAATACCGCTGGTGTCGCGATCTAGTCGGTGAATAATACCTGGACGGTTGGTATCGAGGTTGTAAGTGGTATAACGACGAAAGAAGTCGGCCACTGTAAACTCATCGTTAATCGCGCCCTTGCTGTGTGACAAAACACCAATTGGCTTATTGATGACGATCACGTTATCGTCAAGATATATAATCGGCAGGCTGGAATCGCTGTAATCGGTCTCGGCTGGAATTGAAACAGCAATGTCGTCAGACTTCAATATTTCAAACTTTGGCGAAGACTGAACCGTACCATTAACGGCAATATAGCCCGATTTAACATATTTTTGCCAGGTGCTGCGCGAAATATCAGGATAGCGTTCAGCCAGTTCAACATCAAGCCGGACTTTAGGTGATTTGACGGCAAATAGGTAGACTTCCTTGCCTTTGAATGGCAAAGCGTAGTTTTTACCCTGATCGCGGGGATTTTTGATTAAGTCCCCGACTACATCCTGTTTGTCGGAGTGAATCTGATCAATAATAAATTTTGCATCATCTTCGGCCGTATCGTCATAAAGAATGTAAAATTCGTGCTTGGCAAATCGAAAGCTCGCCATCGTACTAACAACTGTCGGGTTGGTAATATTTAGCATTGATACATGACGAGGCACGTTTTCGTCGCCGGCCACTTCATATTTACGTAAAATTCCGATTACGTCGTTACTAGAGATTTTAACCATTAATTAGCCTTTGGTCGCAGTCCAACTGCTTGTTGTGCGCTAAGTAAGGTGGCATTTGCGATTGGCGTCAGGTCTCGTTCGGATTGTTCGAGCTTGGCGATTAGCTGTTCGTCTGAAATCTCGGCATATTTAGCTTGAAAATCTGTCAAAAATACTTTTACAGCCTCTGCAACGGCTTGTTTAAGGTCGCCATAGCTAGTAGCACCTTGCCATTCAGCATTTACTTCATCTTGGTCTTTACCGGTAAGTAGAGCTAAAATCTGAAGCAAACTGGTGATACCTGGTTGATTGTCCCAGTCAAAGTTAACTACACCTAGGCTATCGGTTGTAGCGCCCATAATCTTGTTGACAGCAGCTTCAGGTGTATCGTTTAATAAAATCTTGGACTTTGGATCGTCACTGCTTTTACTCATCTTTTTTGTCGGGTCGCTCAAGCTACGGATTCTAAGGCCGGCATCGCGCTTGATAAAGTTCATCTGGTCTTTAGTGGCGTCTGGCACGACAAAGACTTCGCCAAACTTATTATTGAAGCGTGTGGCAATATCACGAATAATTTCAAGGTGTTGAAACTGGTCTTCACCAACTGGAACATGTTTTGCTCCGTATAGTAAAATATCAGCTGCCATTAGAACTGGATAGTTAAACAAGCCAACCGAAACACTTTCGTTGCTACTACTGGACTTGTCTTTAAATTGAGTCATGCGGCTCATTTCGCCCACATATGTAAAGCAATCGAGAACCCAGGTTAGTTCGCTATGGGCTGGAATGTAGCTTTGGCGGTAGATAAAGGTATCCGGATCGTCAATATTCAGGCCAGACGCAATAAAATACTTCAAGTTATGTAGAGTGTTCTCGTAAAGATTACTGTGATCTACAGGTGTTGTAAAGCTATGCAGGTCAGGCACGAACATATTGATTTGATAAGCGCCAGCAAATTCTTTTTGCATTTGCACCATTGGCACAAAAGCGCCTAGATAATTGCCAAGTGTTGGTTCTTCATTCGATCGAATACCAGTTAAGATTACAGGTTTACTCATTAACTTTCATTATACAACAGAGTCGACGGTAGTACGACCGTAATATTTAAGCTGAAAATACAAAAAATACCGCCACAAAGGCGGTACTTTTTGAAATTATCCAGATTGGTAATTTAACGCTTCGAGAA
>DAIOXF010000073.1:0-2740 GCA_036758105.1 Candidatus Saccharimonadota bacterium
ATCTTGCTGCGCTCCGGTGTCGGTGCTCGCAAATAGGCTAATGTAGCGCCCGCCCGGCTCAGCGCTAAGCGGTACACTAACCTGATACGATACTGTTTTGCCCTCACCAGCTGCCAAGGTTAGCTCAGACGGATTGAATGTCACCCACTTGGCCACCTGCGACTCCTGTGTAAATGCATAGTCGTATTGCTGATTAATCACACTAAATTCTTCGGCATTCAAGCTAACCACCATCGGCGCAGTTGTTTTATTAGCAACTGTTAAAACACCTCCATAAACAGTACCTGGCGCAAGATTAATCTCAGTCCTGAGTGGCGATAGTAGCAAACCTTGTGGAGGAGAGAACGCGCTGACGCTGGAAGGCAAAAAAATGACAACAACAGCCAGCCAGACAGTAAATAGTAGGCCTCTTAATATCATAGTACTAGTCTATCACCAAGAACAATCTAGGTGCGTTTTACTAATTGAACCTGGATATCCGAAACAGTATTAATATAATGCTTTATAGCAAAGGCCTGGGCTTCCTGGCTTCTTGTTTGCCAGACTGGATCGAGGACATAGCCATAAGTAAAATCAAAATCACAAGATACGGGATAATGCTGTAACTTATTATCGATTCGCCATTGCTTATTCAAATACAAAAAGCTAGCCTCTGATATCGCCCGAGAATGGGTTGGGTCCTGCCAGGCACGTATACTTGAATAATACGGACACACGATGTGAGCAAAGCCCTTGGTGGGAATGTTGGGATTGGATGCGCTAAACTCAGCTGGCTTCAATATGCGGTAGATCTCATCAAAGAATTGAAAAAACGGATCATCGCGACTGTCGCCGTGCGGAATGTGTTCTACAAAGTTACTACATTCTATTTCATCGACAGAATTATCCTCAAACTGACTCCATGGAAAACTGAATAAATCTTGTACGTAATCAGTTGAAGCTGTTTTGACAACATCAACACCTTTAAAGCCTTCTGGTTTATTGTCACCACAAGCAAGCGAAAGTTTAATTGTTTTTGCTGCCTCTGTCTTTTTCTGAGCCATTGTTTTTCTCCTTACCACATTATCTGATTAACTGCATCGTAGTGACCAACTCGCACGCGCGCATCGCAAGCAAATTTATAACCGAGCTCACGCGCTCTCTGAAAGAACCATAAATCTTGCGTGTACACCTGAGCTACACCCTCAGCCGTAACTTCTTGTTTGGTCTTGAACCATTCGCCATACTTGAATCGTTTATCTTTAAACATTTCCGTCCTAAACAACGTGAAGCCCATACCTAAACCGTTACATGGATTAATTGTATCGACAATCGGTATCTGCGGAATAAAATTAAGCGGCATCACCTTTGGATCGCCATAGCACATAGGCTGGCCGTTCTCGCCTTTTGTCCAATATAAGCCACCAATCGCGTCATAAACATCGATAGACTCATATAATTTTACCAGTCCATCAGCTGGCGGTGCATTATCTTCTTCTAATGTCAGGATGTATTTAAATGTACTTAAGTCTGGGTTCTCAAGAATCATCTTGATGACTTGATTATAGGCTTCGCCAACTTCCATTCCTTCCATAAAAATTGGACCAATAACCTTCTGGTTCATAGGCTTAATCAAACCCTGCCAGTTCTGCACAATCCGGGCACTGATATATCCACGCGTTGGGCAGATAATAATCGTCGAAAGGTCGCGATAGGTTTTCTCTTTCTCCAATCGAGAAGTATAATCACTAGCATTGTGAAGACCTATGTCGCTCGGCACAAGAATGGATGGCTTTGTCATGGTAGACTAGTATATCATGCCCTAAGCCACGACGTCACTGCAGTATTGGCAACACCAGCCAAACCTTTGACCTCAAGTACTACCATTGAGTATTTCTGTCCAGACGGAGCAGACAATCCAAATGTGTCCGACCCAATCACCCCAACGTCATTATAGTAAGCTCCGTAAACGGTATATATAGCTGATACAAAAGTATAGTCAATCTCTTTACCGTTAACACTCGTTGGCGTAATGCCATTAACCGTCAGCCAAGCACGACTTGTTCCATCAACGCCATACCAGTCAGCATTTAAAACAACGACAGCGCTATTGTCTTTAGTAGACATCAAGTTTAGCGACGGTAACGCAGAATCGACATTAAAACCTGTCGAGGCACCAACGCCGCTTGAATTACGGAAAACCAAACAAGTTAGTCCCCAGTGAGTAGTAGGTCCACCCCAAGTACCAGAGAGTGTCCAGTTACTACCGCCAACCAAATCAATTCCTGACCAGATATAGGCATTACACCATTGATTATTAATAGCGACCGATTGTTGAAGCGTAAACGTAACACCATTGCCTGTCGGCGTTGTAAACGTATAACCACCACCTTCAGAAGCGGCATAGACGACCAACAAATCACCTGGTTGAGTCGTAACTGTTGCTGTTTTAGTCACTCCCATCGTTGAGTAATCTGATGTATAAGACGCTATAAAGAGCGGAGCAGCCACTAGAATGCTCCGGTGTAGCGATTGTTCAAAATAATGTGCGGCATAAAAATAGCCGTAGCATTATTGCGGTTCACCTGACTGGCTGAAATTACACTCGGAAAAGCCGACGTTGATGCACTGTACATGGCATTCCAGTAATTACCCTGGTTCATTGAAGCATTGGTTGCAGCCGCCGAAGAACCCATCGTACCACTCCGCTGATTTGATATCATATAGTTCTGTCCGATATAGGACATGGGTGGACCATAGC
>DAIOXF010000074.1:0-2716 GCA_036758105.1 Candidatus Saccharimonadota bacterium
ATGCTTGACGGGGCGAAACTTTCCAACCTCACTTCTTAAAAAGGTTGATATTGCAACTGATATGACTAAACTAAAGCACCATTTTGACGATAGTTTCATCGCCAACAAGGGAATTGACTACTGACAATTTAGCGGCGTGACGTACACGTACAAACTGCCAAGCAGCCACCGCAACTGGTACTATAATTAGATTTCCGATTAACATTGTACGGTAAAACGGTATCGCCAACTGGTAGCAAATAATAAGGCCTGCCCATGTTGCAGGATACCAACCTTGAAGCCAGACACCAAGATTAGTTACGACAAAAAACAATGTTGAGCTCGCAACCACAAATCCAGCCGATGCCAGTACCTGTGTTTTTGGTTTATTATTTAGCTTACGCAAGATAACCGAACCAAGACCGATTAGGGCGAATGACCCCCAGGTAAAGACGAGGATTGGCGCATTACCGATAATCGCGTCCGATACAGCCATGGTGCCGACTGACGTCAACAGTGCCGCGCGCCAGCCGAATGTCAGAGCCGCAACAATGCTAACCATTGTTACAAGCTCTAGGTTAGGCGCAAACTGGTATTGGTGATTGATCAATCGCCAGATTGCCGCGACGGCAATCAGGCCGATAATCATGAGAAGTGATTTTGCATTCTTCATAATTTAGTACGAGCTCAACTTCCAGGTAATACTGTCGCCATCTTTGGTAACATAGCTACCGGCACCAACCGTTGCAGCAGCACCATTGACATCAAACTCCCAGTATTGTTTTTTAGCAGAGTCAGCAGCCGAGCCATTAATACTAGTTACATATGCCAAGTCGCCTGTACCTGTCATATCTACCTTGGCAGCTTGTTGTAGAAGAACCAAAGCGGTTACACCGGCCTTACCTTTATAAGTAATACTTGTTGTTGGTTGCTCAGTAGTCGTGGTGGTTTGAGCTGCCTTCGTCGTGCTTTTCGCATTGTTAGCCCACATTACACCGCCGACACTTAGTCCGGCAATGACTAGAACACTTGCAATAATGATGATTATTCGTTTTTTCATATATTTATCCTTTAAATTATTATTTTATATTATTAACACTTGCTAAAGCCACATGATTCACACTTTTGGCAGCCTTCGATGTAGCGTAGGGAAGCCGAACCGCACTCTGGACATATATCTTTTAGACCACCGGCTTTTTCGCTAACGATAGGCGCCGGCACCGTTTCTGATATTTCAATTGATAAATCGTTATGCCGCTCGCTGGACTGTTCGCGATTCGATTTGGTTGTCTCGTGCTCTTCGATTGCCTTAGCAATAGCATCCGCTAGCGAACGAACTCGATCAGCACCAAAGCCGGTTGAGCCAGATCCGCCGATTCCACGTAGTTGCTCGGCGACGTTTTGAGCAATTCGCTCTGAACCATAATCGGTTGGAATGCGGAAGTTTAGTGATATCAAACGTCCAATTGCCTCGGCATCGGCTGTAATATCCGATCCAGCTCGACCAACATTTATAAATACCTCAAAGATATTACCGCTATTGTCTTCGTTAATACTTACGAAAGCCTTACCAACTGGCGTTGAAACCTTATAGGTACGACCATTAAGTACATCTGGACGTGGCCTTAGCATAACTGGCGCGGCTTGAACGGCTTCGGGGGCTTGCTTGGTCTTGCCGGCAAGCTTGTCGTAGTATGACGTCTCGCCCTTAACCTCTAACACTTGCTTTTCACGACTACCGTCACGGTAAATCGTTATACCACGACAACCAGTTTCGTAGGCCATCAGGTATGCATTACGAACATCTTCAATGGTTGCGCTATTTGAAAAGTTGATTGTTTTCGAAATTGCATTGTCGACATACTTCTGTAGGCCGGCTTGAATTTTTAAGTGCCACTGCGGACTAATATCTCCAGCAACAACAAAGACTTTTTTTAGGTCGTCGGGTAGGGAAGGGATGTTTTGGATTGAGCCACCGTTGGCCTGAATTTGTTCCATTAGCTCCTCTGAATATAATCCGCGATCATTAAGAGCCTTCACAAAGTATGGGCTAGTTTGGAACATACGCTTGCCTTCGATGGTGTTCTTAGCGTAGGTAAGGGCAAACAACGGTTCGCAGCCACTTGACGCATCAGCAAGCATAGCAATCGTACCGGTTGGTGCAATCGTCGTACGAGCACCATTACGTGGGCTAATCTCGCCTGGTTTGTCATAGATTGAGCCTTCAAAAGCCGGGAAGACACCACGGGATTTAGCTAGTTCGACACTGGCAATATCTGATTCTTCCTGAATAAACTTCATCAACTTAGACGCCATTTCGACACCTTCATCAGTATTGTAACCAATATTAAGCGCCAAGAGCGCATCGGCTAGACCCATTACGCCAAGGCCAATCCGACGAATCGAACGGGTCATCAGGCGGACTTGCTCGATTGGATATTCGTTCATGTCCAAAACATTATCAAGGAAGTGAATTGATTGGTGAGTTGTCGTGCGTAGCCCGTCCCAGTCAATCTGTCCGTCATGCACAAACAATGCCAACTGGATACTACCAAGCGTACAAGCGTCATAAGGAAGTAGTGGCTGTTCACCACACGGGTTCGTAGCTTCAATTTGTCCAAGTTGAGGCGTTGGATTAGCCCGTGAGTCGTTAATACGATCAATAAAGATCATGCCAGGATCGCCATACTGCCAAGCTAGTCGCGTAATCAAGTCAAATACTTTTTTAGCATTTAGT
>DAIOXF010000075.1:0-2696 GCA_036758105.1 Candidatus Saccharimonadota bacterium
GGTGACGGCTGACCACATGGGTATGCTCGGTACGCTGATGAATGCTCTTGCCCTGGCGGATGTCTTCAATGCCCATGGCCTACCGACTCGGGCCCTCAGTAACATAGTTGCCGATCAGGTTGTCGATCAGTTTACCCATCGTCGGGCAATTACCAACCTGCAGAAAGAACGGGTCGTCATAGTCGGCGGTGGCATCGGCCGGCCCTACCTGACAACGGACACGGCAGCTGTCAGTCTAGCCCTGGAGATGGGTTGTGATGTTGTCCTGAAAGCCACCAAAGTTGACGGTGTCTATGACAAAGATCCGGCCAAGCACAAAGACGCCAAGCGGCTGCCAACCGTGACATTCGAGCAAGCCGTGGCCGATAATGACATTATGGTGATGGATAAAGCGGCCATGGGCTTGGCGATGGAACACAAGCTCCCAATTGTTATCTTCGACGCTATGCAGGCCGATGCTATCGCTAACGTGGCTGCTGGCGAACCAGTTGGGACGATTATCTCATAAATTGAGCTTCCCGAGTTTAATCTTCTAGATGCGCGTCGAGATCGCCCATATTGACCATATATCCCAACATAAGCTCTTCGCGTGACCGTACGCGTCCGTAGCGGCCTATTTCAAAATTTGCAAGGAGGATCTTACGTCTTGATTGGCAAACTTAGACTTAGAACGAGTGCCTGAAGATCTGAAATATTAAATGGCTTGCCTAGAAAATGATATGCCCCGATACCTTTACCCCCGGCTTTAAAAATATTGTCGAGTGTATCATCTGCCGTGAGCATAATTACTTTGGTCTTAATGAAACGTTTATTTTTATGCACTATATCCATGAAGTCAAATCCAGTTTTATTAGGCATGTGCAAATCGAGAATAACGATGTCGGGGTTACTGACTTCCATTTGCCGGATACCTGAGGCTACATCTGCACTTTCTATGACCTCAACATTCATGTAATCTTGCTCTTCAAGAGTCATACGAATCGACTCCCTGATATCAGCGTCGTCATCGACTATTAAAATTTTCCTTGTTGGCTTTGTCATAAACTTCTTAGCACCTAGTGATCGTAGTATAGCTTATCGACAGAACTTTTTGTTAAGTTCGTGAGATATGAAATGGCTTCTTATTAACATACTTTGCGACGGTTGCCAGTAGGTGTTCCATCTGGAAAGGCTTGGAAATGAAGTCATCAGCTCCTGAATCTCTGGCAATTTGTTCAATATCTTTGGTGGCAGAGATCAAAATGATAGGAAGGTGCTTAGTTGCGGCAGCGCTTTTTAGGAGTTTGCAAACATCTCTACCATTCACACCAGACATCCAAATATCCAATAGCAAAAGATCTGGGAGAGGCTTTTTCATGTTCTGTACTGTTGTTCCGTCTACTGTCGTTTCAACCTTATACCCCTCCTCATCGAGCATAATCTTAAGAGCGTCTACAATAGCGGGATTATCATCGGCAATTAGTATTTTTTTCATTTTTTCTGTTTGGTCATGGGTAAAGAGAAACAAAATGTCGAACCTTTTGTTTTTTTGCTTTCTACCCACACACGACCCTTGTGGCGTTTGATAATCTCAGCGGCGATATATAGTCCTAATCCGAGTCCTGGATACGTAGCTTGGTCTGGTCCGCCAACCCGATAAAACCGTTCAAAGACTTTTGCTTGGTCTCCTTGTGATAGCCCCACTCCAAAATCCTGGACGCACAGTGTGACGTTGTATTTATCAAACACAGTCCTAACAATAATTTTGTCTGCATGAGGTGAGTATTTAATGGCGTTTGTCATAAAATTTGTGAGTACCTGGCCTAAACGATCGCAATCCCCGTATACTGTTACCCCGGGTTGTAATTCTTTGGTAATCCGATGTTTTTCGGTTGTCCGCTGCAACTCTTCTATAGTTTCTTCGACCAGCTCATTAAAATTAAAATGACTTTCATGGAACAGTATTCTGCCGGCTTCAATCTTAGTTATATCCAGTAAGTCACCAATAAGGCTGGTCAGCTTATCAAGTTGCGAATCCATTTTTTCGACCAACTCTACTGATTTGCTGTCCCCGGCCTTCCGAAACCTCTGCCCAAGAATCTGGGTATAGGCCTTCACACTGGTGATGGGAGTTTTGAGCTCATGTGACGCGATACTGACAAACTCATCCTTTTGCTGTTCAAGTTGTTGTCGTTCGGTAATATCTTCGATAGCAAGCAGAATAAGCGACGTTTTATCCGGCCCTTGCTGAAGGGTTCGGGCGTTCAAAAGCATAGTCTTTTGGCCAATGTCCTTGAAGTCATGCTCGACTACAAAGTCCTCGATCGTGTTCTTCTCAGGAAGAATTTCCTCGAGCAGTACGCGAAGCTTTGGAATGTCCCATTGTCGGTTTCCCAGATCGTACAGCAATCGATTTTCTGTATCATTCAGTGCTACCTTGAAGGCATTATAGAAGGCCTCATTGGCTGATATGATTCGGAGGTCTTTATTCAGCACCAGCAGTGGTCCACGCACTGTCCGGATAATCGCATCTGCATAATCACGGGTAATTGTTACCTCTTCGTTAATGGTTTGTAATTCTTCGCTCAAGGTTGTCATTTTTTTATTTGCTGTGCGGAAGAGCTCTTCGCTCTCTCTGAGTGCTTTTTCTGCTTTTTTGCTCTCGGTAATATCTTCGATAGCAAGCAGAATAAGCGACGTTTTATCCGGCCCTTGCT
>DAIOXF010000076.1:0-2656 GCA_036758105.1 Candidatus Saccharimonadota bacterium
GGCTAAATTAGCAATGACAACTGTTTTGTCTTTCCATCCTCTAGACAGCAATAATGCGAACGTACCGAGTTCTTTGGGTATTTCGTGCGCGCTGACCGCTAAAGTCGTAATTACACCAGTCGGTATGCTAACCAGAAAAGCAGCACCAATTGCAAAGCCATCAATTGCATTATGCATCATATCGCCAAAGACTATCAGACGGCGTTGTTGGGTGTTTTTGTAGTGTTCGCTATCGTGGTGATGGTGCTGGTGGTGATGATGGAACCAACTTGCCGATCGCTCAAGAACAAAAAATAACGTAAATCCACCAAGAGTCCACAGTAGCAAACTTCGTGGTTCATCAAATTTGAATGATTCGGGTAAAAGGTCAAAGAACGCTGCTGCGAGCAGGGCGCCAGCACCAAACGGCAATGTTAGTAAAATTGCTAGTTCTCGATGCTTTTTTGCACGTAAAAGGAATACGCCACCTGTAAGTGATACGGCACTACCTAAAATAATGGCAACAATCAGATAAAGAATTGTCATAGTCCATCTATAATAGCACGCCTCTTATCCTTATCTTAAGGCAGCAGCAGTGTATAATATAGGTAATGACAGGCCGTACTCATGACTTAGCCGCGATTACCGCACTCCTCACGGTAATCTGTCTGTTTGTGCCGGTATATCATCTAAGCCTAACTACTTTGCTTGTAGCGATTTTGGCTAATCAAATTGGCGGAATATTACCCGATATCGACCAACCGACAGCACCATTTTGGCGCAATTTGCCGGTGGGTAGTATTGTTGGACGTTTTTTTGATAAGTTTATTGGCGGACATCGTTTTATTACACATTCGTTACTAGGCGTCGCGCTGTTTGGATTCTTATTCTGGACGCTGCTTAACGTTCTGCATCCAGTTATGTTGAATGTCGACAATATGCTTGTTTGGTGGGCATTTATGATTGGCATACTGTCGCATCTAATCATGGATAGTTTTACAAAAGAGGGTGTTCCATGGCTATTGCCACTGCCCTTTAAGTTTGGGTTGCCACCAACTAAGGCCTTGCGCATAACGACCGGTAAAGCTATCGAAACACTACTGGTCTTTCCGGGACTTATTGTAATAAGCGGATTACTACTGGCAACCCATTACAGTTACCTATTGCAATTATTGCATCACGTTTAGTAGTCAACGCGCCAGGACGCCGAATACTTCACGATACACCGCGACAAATTCATAGCCTGGTATATCATTCATTGTTACGCTAGATTGCTTGAGCGCGGCGCATTGATTCAAGTAAATTTGCCTTAGATGTTGCGCCTGCACTACCGCTTAGCAACTTGCCATGATTATAAACGAGATAAGTTGGTAGTCCCCTAACGTCAAGTTGTTGGACGATATCCATCTCGGTCGAAGCGTCTAGTTTAATGATTTCTGCCCAGTCCGCTGTCTCTTTTGAGATGTCTTCAAGGATTGGTTCCATGCCCCTGCACGGTGCACACCATGGTGCCCAGACGTCGACAAGGACGACCTTTGAAGAGTTAGTAACGTCTTGCTCGTATGTTTGTTGTGTAGTTGTTTTCATAATTTTCCTTTGCTACGTAATAATAACAACTTACGTTGACAAACGCAACATGTAGCGCCTATAATCTTAACTCATACACCACATGTATATAAAGTCATAAGGTAGGGGTAATATGAAAAAAACATTTCGCACAGTAACTGGTAGTGCTGTCATTAGCGATATATCGAAAATATATGAGTTAGGACGTACTGTTCCGGAGCCGCCAAAGAACATCATCGAGCCAGAGCTAAGCGACAATGCTCGCTATATCGCTAGCACGCGTTATGCTCGGAAAAACTTAAGTGGTGAGGCCACCGAAACACCAAAAGAAATTTTATGGCGAGTGGCTTATAACATCGCAACCGCTGATCGACTGTACGACGGCAGCCGAGGAATTCACGAAAAGACAGCGCTCGAGTTTTATAAACTTATGGCAACTCGTCGGTTTTTACCAAACACGCCAACGCTTTTAAATACTGCTAAACCCGGCCAACAGCTATCCGCCTGTTTTGTATTGCCGGTACCAGATAGTCTTGAAGGCATTTTGAAAACTGCATCTGATATGGCTATGATTCATAAATCTGGTGGAGGCACTGGCTTCTCATTCTCAAGATTACGTCCAAAGAATGACGTTTTAAAATCATCGGGTGGTACTACAACCGGTCCTATCTCGTTTATGCAGATGTATAACGACATTACGTCATCCGTTAGGCAAGGTGGCGTTCGACGTGGTGCTAATATGGGCATTTTGCACTACAATCATCCAGATATTTTGCTGTTTTCGATTTATAAGCTTGATGAGTTTTCACTAACAAACTTCAACATTTCGGTTACCACCGACCAGGCCTTTTTTGACCAAATTGCAATAGACAGCAAAATTTTACCAGATAACTACGAGGATGACTTTGACTTTGAATCGCTTGTCTCTGAAGTTCGCACTGCACATCAGACGCGGGATATCGATCTAAAACAAGTTCGCTTGGATGCTGCCGTTAAGAGGCTGCATGATTGGTGCGAAGAGGATCGACCGGGTTACGGTTATGATCTAATCAACCCTCGCACGAGTGAACCAGTTAGCCGACTAAATGCTAAAAAAGTGTTTGACTTGATT
>DAIOXF010000077.1:0-2650 GCA_036758105.1 Candidatus Saccharimonadota bacterium
GGTGTATACGAAGCGATAATGATTGCCTTTTTGGCATCAGCTGGCGTACCGGCGGATATCGCGATTGCCGGAACTTTGCTAGCACGCGTCGCACTTTTGTCTGGAACAATAATCTTTGGATACATTTTTTATCAATTAACAATTTTGAAATATGGAAAAAACACGGCTTAGCGTCAGCGATTTCATCGCTGTCACTAATCAGACGCTCGAGTATGCTTATCCACTAGTCGAGATAGAAGGCGAGGTAGCCTCTTTTAAAGTCAATCAAGGCAAGTTTATCTTTTTTGATATAAAAGACGCCGGTGGCAGTTTAGGCTGCTTTATGACAGTTTGGCAGATGCGCACGCCGATTGAAGATGGTATGAAGGTAATTGTGACGGCGTCTCCAAAGTTAACGCAGTGGGGCAAGTTCAGCTTAACAGTCAAAGCTGTACGACCAAGTGGTGAGGGTGCCCTTAAAAAAAGCTTCGAAATCTTAAAAGCCAAGTTGGATAAAGAAGGTTTGTTTGCGCTTGAGCGAAAGCGGCCACTACCAGCCGTACCGAGCCACATTGCGGTTATTAGTAGCACGCAGGCTGCCGGATACGCTGATTTTATTAAAATTTTAAATGACCGCTGGGGCGGCCTGCGGGTTGAAGTGGCACACGTTCAGGTCCAGGGTGCCAGCGCGCCGGATCAGATTATTCGCGCACTAAATTACTTTAATAGTCGCGATGACTTACCTGAGACCGTGGTTATTATAAGGGGTGGCGGTAGTGCTGATGACTTATCGGCCTTTAATGATGAGCAACTAGTTCGGGCAATCGCGGCCAGTCGGATTCCGACACTGGTTGGCGTTGGACATGAAGTCGATGAGAGTTTGGCAGATTTGGCGGCGGATGTTCGGGCGGCAACGCCAAGCAACGCAGCGCAAATTTTAGTACCAGACAAGCAAGAGCTGATTCGGGCGGTAAAATACCAGGTTCGTTCATTATTACCACGCGTCGATAGTGCAATCACGCAGCAGTCGGCAAAGATTAAGTCATTTTTGATGGAAGCGCTAGAGGCGACGTCCGATAAAGTCGATGATAATCTTAACCAACTGGCGGGCATGCGCCGAGTTCTAGCTGAGCTCAATCCGGCAACGGTTTTGGCGAGGGGATACGCACTCCTTAGAGGTGTGACGACGGTCGGCGGAATGATTGAGGTTGAAACTAATAAGTCTATAATTAAAGCAGAGGTAAAAGATGTCAAAGTCAAATAAAACAGTTCAGGAAAAAACTATTGAGTTATCGGAATTAGTCGCTTGGTTTGATAGTGAGGATTTTTCGCTAGAGGCCGCTCTGGATAAATTTAAGGTTGCTGAAGCCCTGGCCGAAGAAATTGAAGCTGACCTTGTGGCCCTAAAAAATGATATCCAGCTTGTAAAACAGAAATTTGATAGCGAGCAGTAGGTGATGATGGCCTTTTGGATAATTGGCCTGTTAATTGTCTTTTTTGGCTTAATTATTTTGCGCGGTGCGCCGTATGTGCCAAGCCGAAGTTTATATATTGCTAAGGCGTTTACGGATTTATACTTATTATCCGACCAAGATGTTTTAGTCGATCTTGGCAGTGGTGATGGGGTAGTGCTGCGCGAGGCTGCTAAAAAAGGGGCGCACGCGGTAGGGTATGAACTTAATCCACTACTATATATATTGTCCAAGTTTTTGTCTTTACGGCAGCCGCTAGTAAGTGTTTATTTGACCGATGTCTGGCTGACGCCTTTGCCAGGCGAAACGACAGTTGTCTACTTTTTTGGCGTCGAGCGTGACAAACAAAAACTAATCAACAAAATGCAACGTGAAGCGAATCGGCTGGATCGTCACCTAAAACTAATTTGTTATGGCGACATGCTAGGTGAAGAGGACGCCGAACGGGCTGACGGCGCATATTTGCTGTATGACTTCACACCTTTACAGTCAGAGAAAGCACAAGTATAATGGCGCTATGATGACACCTCAACACAAAAATGAAAAGGGTGCGGTTAACGTGCTTTTGCTAACAACTATCAGTTTGGCTGTTCTTGCAGTTGGGTTCGCCGCTCTAGCGGTTTGGGCCTACATGAACTACACTGATCAAAAAACCAATGTCGACGGTAAAATAACGTCGGCGGTGGCGGTGGCAAAAAAAGCCCAAGCAGATAGTGACGAAGCGAAGTTTATTGCTCGCGATAAAGAGCCGAATCGTCAATTTGTTGGTCCGGATGACTATGGTCGTTTGACTTTCGACTACCCAAAAACTTGGAGCGTTTATGTTGATAAAGATATTTCGACTGGTGGCACGACTTACGCTGCGTATCTAAATCCTAAAAGTGTGCCATCGGTTGGTGGTGCGGCTACAACACAATATGCACTTCGTGTAACAATTGAAAGTAAAGATTATGATAAGGTTGTGGCGACTTATGAAGCGCTCGTTAAAACCGGCGCGCTAAGGTCTAGCGCCGTATCAGTTAATGGTAATAACGGCACTCGGATTGACGGTAACTTTACCAAAGACATTCGTGGTTCGGCTGTGATTTACAAGATTCGTGACAAAACCGTAACATTACGTACTGACGCTGATACTTTCAAGCCTGATTTTGAAACTCTAATCAAGACAATTAAATTCAACTCGTAGGTTAATCTGGTGT
>DAIOXF010000078.1:0-2594 GCA_036758105.1 Candidatus Saccharimonadota bacterium
GGTGATTTTACTTGGGAAAAGTTTGAAACGGCTTATAACACCGAGCTTGGCAACGACCTGGGTAATTTGACGCAACGAGTCGCCAGCATGGTAACTCGTTACCAATCTGGTGTAATCGGCGATGCCCCACAGGGTGAACATGACATGGGCAATTACCATGAATCAATGGAAAAACTGGAGTTTGATCGGGCAATCGATGAAGTTTGGTTGATGGTCCGAAGTCTAAATCAATACATCGAAAATGTTAAGCCTTGGGAAATTGCTAAACAAATCGATAAAGATGAAGAGGCGAGCACTCATCTAACTGAAGTTCTGGCCTATGCCGTCGGTGCCTTGATTCAAATCGCTGATCTTTTGGTGCCCTTTTTGCCAGATACGGCCGACCGTATCCATAAAACGTATGAAACCGGCGTAGTTGTGCCGTTTGAAGGCGTTTTATTTCCAAAGATTTACATTCACACGACGGATCCACGTACCGAAAAGGCCTAAAGATGCTGATTGATACGCATTGTCATATTCACGAGGCGGACTATCCACTGGATTCAAGCGACACCATTGCCAGGGCTCACGCGGCGGGTGTCGATAAGATGATTTGTGTTGGTACCAGCGAGGAAAGCTCGCGGCGGGCGGTGGCGTTTGCCTCCGAATACGACGAAGTCTATGCGGCGATTGGCGTTCATCCGCACGACACCAAGGATGGTTATAAGGATATAAAACAGCTAGCTGGTTCAAAAAAGTTGGTAGCCGTTGGTGAAATCGGTCTGGACTATTTTTACAATCATAGCCCACGCGATGTCCAGATTGAGGCGCTTAAATGGCAAATTGAGTTTGCCCTAGCTAATAATTTGCCAATCATTTTTCATATTCGTGATGCCTTTGATGACTTTTGGCCAATTTTTGATAGCTATAAGGGCGTCAGAGGCGTAGTTCATAGCTTTACGGATAACCAGCAAAATCTGGAAGCAGCGCTTTCTCGTGGCCTTTATGTAGGCGTTAACGGCATTAGCACATTTACGAAGAGTGATACGCAAAAGGCAATCTTTAACTCGATTCCGCTTGATCGCCTGATGCTTGAAACAGATGCGCCTTTCTTGACGCCTGTACCTTTACGTGGTAAAGTAAATGAGCCAGCGTTTGTTAAAAACATTGCCGAATATCATGCTACCAGCCGCCAAATAAGTGTGGACGAAATAGCATCGATTACCACCGCAAACGCCCGTGCGTTATTCGCACTCTAAACACAAACTAAAACAAGTAAATATAAGCGAGGCTTAAAAGCTATGCCAGAGCCAAAAGGCGAGTATCAGATACCACAAACTGAATTTGTTGTAGACCAGCCCGAGATAGTCGAGGCTAGTTCGCCTGACGCTGTAGCTCAATACTATGACTCTTTAGACAGACAGTCTGAATATTATGGCAATCGCCCCGCAATACTAGCCGAAGAAGCTGAAAGGTTAATCGACCGCCAGGAACTTATTGCTCAGGGCAATGAAATTCATGAGCAACGCCGAGCGGCGATTGAAAACCGTCTGGTCGCACCAAAGTCTGGTGCTATGAAACGGGTTTTCAGTATGATTATGACCGGTCAGTTCGATACCTCGAACGATAAGGCTCGTCTAGCTGACGAAATTTTCAGGAATTTGATGAATAAAGAAAGTGCTATTGGCTCATCGCTGATACCAATGCCGTCTACTGTTAGTCGCCAGGAGTTTTTCTTATCAGACAGTCATCCAAACGAATGGTTCTATCATGCCCAATCGCTTATGCAACCCGCCATATCAAGGTCAATACGATACCTCGTATCTGAGCCAGACGGTATTTATAAAAGTATCGACGGCGGACAATATAGTTTGCTCAAGGTTAATGAACTGTCGGACTTCTTGAAACTCACAAATGCCTATTCTACGCAATTGATGAGTGGTCCTTATAAAAACATGTCACGCTCGGACTTTAGTCTGGCCGCTTAACTGCTATAATCATAGGGTGAATGACGAGCTTATCTATCTTGATCACGCCGCCGCGACTCCAATGGACAGTCGCGTTCTTGATGTTATGGAGCCATATTTTAGTAATGATTTTTATAATCCATCCAGCCCGTATGCCCCAGCAGTAGCCGTTCGGCGCCGTTACGAAGAGGCCAAACATTCCTTGGCAAAAAGTATTGGCGGAAAAGCCGATGAAATTGTCATGACAGCTGGTGCGACTGAATCAATTAATCTAGCCTTTGGCGCCGTAGCCGGACATGCCATAACGGCTAATATCGAGCATCACGCCGTGTTGTCGGCCGCCTCAGGCCGCGACCACACGATTGTGCCAGCTGACCAGCATGGCATGGTTTCAGTCGAATCTATTAAAGCGGCTATTCGGCCAGATACTGAGCTTGTCAGTATTGCGCTTGCCAACAATGAGCTCGGTACGATTCAACCAATTCGAGAAATTGCCCAAGTTATTAAGAACGAGCGACAAGCTCGATTATCGGCAGGCAATCAGACGCCGATTTATCTGCACACTGATGCTTCGCAGGGTATTGGTCAAATTGACTGTAACGTTGCGCGGCTAGGCGTTGACATGATGACACTTAATGCCGGTAAAAT
>DAIOXF010000079.1:0-2506 GCA_036758105.1 Candidatus Saccharimonadota bacterium
GCATTAATCACTGTGTTATCCAGTCCAAGTGGTTGCCAGGCATTTCGATAAAATGATGGCAAAGCCGGTAAAGTTGCTTGAATTCGTTCGATTTCCTCGTCACCAAGGACAACTGGCGGGATGTCGGCGTCTGGCATGTAGCGATAATCCTGAGAGTCCTCTTTGCTGCGCTGACTAGTTGTCTTTTGCCTAGCCTCGTCCCAACCACGCGTTTCCTGCACAATTCGTTCGCCGCTCTCTAGTCGCTCAACCTGACGCCTGAATTCATAGTCGGCTGCCCGTTCAACACTTCTAAATGAGTTTAGGTTTTTGACTTCAGCCCGTTTACCAAGCTCAGTTGCACCCTTTGGGGCAATCGAGATATTAACGTCAAACCGCATATTGCCGTGATACAAATCACCGTGCGTTACGCCAGCGTAAGTCATCAAGCGATATAGTTCAGTCACATAAGCCTTCGCCTCGATGGCACTATGCATATCAGGTTCGGACACAATTTCAATTAGCGGCGTTCCGGCTCGGTTTAAGTCAACCAAGCTGTACGTCGAATTGTGCGTTAGCTTGCCGGCATCTTCTTCAAGATGTGCGTGGTGAAGCCTAACCTTTACAACCCCACCATCCTCAAGTGGCGCCTCGACCAGACCACCGATGATAATCGGCTGATACATCTGAGTCGTCTGGTAACCCTTTGGCAAATCTGGATAAAAATAGTGTTTGCGATCAAACCGACTAACCCGCGCAATTTCGCTGCCAAGCGCCTTGCCGGCTTTGATAGCTAAATTGATAGCCTCGCGGTTTAGAACCGGCAACATGCCAGGTAGTCCAAAATCAATTGGGTTAACCACCATGTTTGGCTCCCTATTACGAGCATCGTTATCAGCACCGCTAAACAACTTGGTAATTGTTGATAACTGCACATGACACTCAATGCCAATTGTCATGTCATATTTTTCAAGCATTTCTTTTGTAATCATCAGATTGCCCCTAAATCTTTCAGTGCTTGTTTGAAACCACCAAGCGCCATGCGTGATCCATCATAACTAACGCGAATATCCTCGTGCGCGATTTGGTTGCGCAATTTATGGGCCGTCCAAACGGCGTTGCGGTTCGTTAGGCTACCAGCAGCACTCTTTAGTCGCTCACCCATTGTTTGACCGCGAAAACCGCGCTCTTTTAACGCCTTATCGAGTAAATTATCGGCATCCATGATGCAAAGCTTAAAGCTACTTGGCTCATCGCTTTTTAGACGTCGTTCAATGTCTAGCCATTTAATACGATAATGATCAACATTTAGGTATTTCTTGCCCTGTTTTGTTAGGCCAATAATACCAAACAACATCGCTCCAACGATAATAATCGCTGAAAACATAAAAATAATTGACTGATCCATTATGCATTCTCCATTGATTTTGCTAAGGCTAGTAGGTCGGCATCACTACGACGCGGACCGACTAGCTGAACACCTATTGGCAGTCCACTCAAGCTCTTGCCGGCCGGAACGCTAATAGCGGGAAGGCCTGCCAGCGAGGCCGGAACAGTCATGATGTCTGCCAAGTACATTTTGACAGGGTCGCTAGTATTTTCACCTAAGCCAAAAGCTGGTGTTGGCGTTGTTGGGCCTAGTAGCACATCGTAATCTTCAAATAGTTTATTAAATTCATTCACCAATAACGTCCGAGCTTTTTGGGCCTGCAAATAATAAGCGTCAAAGAAGCCGCTCGACAGAACATAACTACCAATCATAATCCGGCGCTTGTTCTCAGTTACAAAACCTTCGTCACGGCTTTTGCCATACAGTTCAGCCAAGCTAGCCGTTCCGTCAGCCCGATGGCCATAACGAATGCCATCATAACGCGCCAAGTTGCTGCTGACCTCGGCCGGAACGATGATGTAATACATTGCTAAAGCATACTTTGAAATTGGCATCGTGACTTCATCAACCTGATGACCAGCCGCCTTCAGGCGCTTAACATAGTCAAGTGTCACTTGTATAACCTCGGGGTCAACATCATCGGTCATTGTATCTTTGATTAGGCCAATTTTAAGGCCAGACTTTACGGAAGTTGGCTTAAAGAAATCGGGCAAGGTCGTCATATCTTTGTCATCTTTACCGGCCATAATGTCCATAATTAACTCGGCATCAGCCGCATCGGTCGTAAAGACACCAATCGTATCAGTGCTACTGGCCATTGCAACGACACCGTAGCGACTAACAGTTCCATAAGTCGGCTTAACACCAACTACGCCATTAAAACTAGCGGGCTGGCGAATCGAGCCACCAGTATCACTACCAAGGGCAAACGGTACGATATCAAGCGCTGTCACAACGGCTGAACCACCGCTACTGCCACCGGCGACCTTGGTTTTATCAAATGCGTTTAAAGTTGGTCCAAAGGCTGAGTTTTCGGTACTTCCACCGTGAGCAAAAGCGTCTAGGTTGGTTTTGCCGATACAGATTGCACCCTCAAGCTCCAACTTTTCAACGGCCGTTGCCTGCAAAGGCGCCTTG
>DAIOXF010000080.1:0-2340 GCA_036758105.1 Candidatus Saccharimonadota bacterium
GCCTAGAAGTGGTGCTGGTAGTGGCTGCTCGATAATTACCGATAGTATCTCTTTGGTCTTATATTCAGGTTTATTAGTCGGGCGCATAACGACGCCGATTAGATGCTTTTTACCAACTTCAATCATGACGATTTGACCGATCTGTAGAAGCTTGTTTGAGGCATATGTAAAGACGTCGCTACCTGGGCGAATAATCTGGTTTGGAGCTACCTCGAAGTAGTGCATATATACCAGTATACTGCTAATATAAGCATATGTATTTTGAGAGTAGAGCTCAGGCTGGCCAAATGCTGGCGGTCGAGCTATTAGATAAGTATCGTTATGAAAACTGTGCCGTGGTTGCACTGAGCGACGGTGCCGTTTTGGTAGCCGAGCAAATTGCGTCGGCTTTGCACTGTGTTTTAATGATGCTTCTTACAGAGGATATCCAAATACCGGGCGAGAATCTAAGTTTTGGTGCAATTTCTCAAGAGGGTGGCTTTACTTATAACGGTATGTTTTCAACTGGTGAGATAGAGGAATATGTTAGTGAATTTCACGGTTACTTAGATGAGCAAAAACGCGAAGCTTTTCAAAAAATTAACCGACTGCTTGGCGACGGCGGCTTGATTGACAGTTCGCTGCTACGCGACCACGTGGTTATTTTAGTTTCAGATGGTCTGGATAATGGAGCGTCAATCGATGTTGCGATAGATTACATGAAACCAATTCAAGTTAGACGTTTAGTTGTGGCTACACCTACCGCCAGCGTCCAGGCGGTTGACCGTCTACATGTTTTAGCCGACGAGCTGCACATTTTGGACGTCAAAGAGAACTTTATGGGGGTAGATCATTACTATAACCAGAATATTATTCCAACTCATGAAGAGACAATAGCCAAAATTAACCAAATTGTGCTTAATTGGCGTTGACCAAAACGACTAGAAAAGTGTAGAATAAAAAGCAACAAGTGAGGCAATTAGTAATTAAGGGAATACATGTTAGACGTTTTTATTACATCTAGGGTTCGACGCAAAATTGTGGTGGTCTATGCCAAATATCCTGACTTCAAGACGCACGTGCGTGGATTGGCCAAACTTATCAAGGAAGATCCAGGCAATATTCAACGCGAGCTTAAGCGGCTTGAAAAAGTTGGTTTTTTGACTAGCGAAAAGCAAGGCAATACCAAGATCTATGCTACTAACAAGCAATTTCCTATCTTTAAAGAACTGCAAAGTATCGTTATAAAGTCACAGCAGGCGGGTCGCCCAAAGCGTTCGTCGTCTGACATTTAGTATGTCACTGTTTGAGAGAATTTTAGCCGCTCGCGGCCTAAGTGGCGACATTGCCAAAGAATTTTTACAGCCTGATTATAATAAAAAACACGATTCCTTTTTGCTACCAGATATGGAACTGGCGGTCGAGCGCATTGTGATAGCCAGGGAGCGTCAAGAAAAAATTACAATTTATGGTGATTATGACATTGATGGCTTAACGGCGACGACAGTGATGCTTGAAGCTCTGGCAGCGTTTGGCTTTAAAGATGTCGATGCATTTATTCCGAACCGATTTGTTGAGGGCTATGGGTTGACGGTTGATGCCGTTGAGACGATTGCCGGGCAGGGCACCAAGTTAATTATTACCGTCGATTGCGGCAGCTTGAGTCACAAGGAAATCGTGCGCGCAAATGAATTGGGCGTGGACGTGGTAGTGACCGACCACCATAATGCAAGCGATGTTCAGCCACCAGCCGTGGCGGTGGTTAATCCCAAAAGAAAAGACCATAAATATCCGTTTATTGATTTGGCTGGCGTTGGGGTGGCATTTAAGTTGGTGCAAGCCTTGCAGACCAGATTGCCGGGATTATCAGATGGGGCTGAGAAGTGGATGTTGGATTTGGTGGCTCTCGGCACGGTTTGTGATGTTGTCAGTTTGAAGGGCGAAAACCGAGTTAATGTATTTTGGGGTTTGCAGGTTCTTAAAAAGACCCGGCGCCCAGGGCTGCGCGCTTTGATGGCGGTTGCAAAGGTTGAGCCAGAGTCACTTAACAGCCGATCGCTTGGTTTTGCGCTTGGTCCGCGCATGAATGCGGCTGGGCGACTCGAGACGGCTAGGCATGCGCTGGATATGTTACTGGCCGTCGACAATCAGCTGGCATATGAAAAAGCCGAGCAGCTTGACGGCTTAAACCAAGCCAGGCGGGCTGACCAATCTAATATTTTAAAAGAAGCCATCTTGCAGGCCGAGAAGTTTAGCGATTTGCCAGTACTGGTGCTTAGCGGTCCCGACTGGAATCATGGAATTGTTGGAATTGTCGCCTCTAAACTATTGGAAAAATATCAAAAGCCAACTTATGTTTTT
>DAIOXF010000081.1:0-956 GCA_036758105.1 Candidatus Saccharimonadota bacterium
CATAAAGGGCATATCGCGAACTCATCCTATCAGTATACGGCATCGGTCAAAAGAGGGAAGTTAAGATTACTATTGACAAAATCGTTAATCTGTGCTATATTGAACAGTAACAAACGTTTTTCTTACAATTAAATTTGAAAAGTTTTACCTTTACTTGCTGGTTACCAGTAAGCGTTCGTCCGTCCTAGATAAGGCACATTCTGCCGAGGCACACGAATCGTAACAGATAGAGTTATAATATAAACACCGAAAAACGTTTGGTCGAGCCACTATATAGGCCGATTAGACGCATGGGCATTGTCATGATGATGCCTCGTACCTTATGTATAGAAAATTAGTACACCCTGCCAAAACGGCGGGGTGTATTTTATGGGTTAGAAGTCTTGATTAATATGTATTTCGTCATACTTTTGCTATACTGTCATATATGAAATCGCTCCAACTTAGCAAGCCACATATCATTGCGATGATGGGAATTCCAGGCTCTGGAAAAACTTTTTTTGCCGAACAGTTTGCTGAGACTTTTAATGCATCGCTTGTAAGTTACGAAAAAATCAATCAAAACATTTTTGGTAATCAAGTTAACACCAAAGCGGGACTTTTAGCGGTCGACCGAGTTGCTGGCTACATGCTAAAAGAGCTGTTGAAGTCCGGCTATACAGTAATTCTCGACGGTCCGACCGAGTCACGCGCCAACCGTCTAGCGCTAGTCCGATTAGCCAAGGCTGCTGGCTATGAGACACTGTTCGTTTGGTCGCAAATTGAAACCGCTACCGCCAAATCCCGCGCCACCAAGAACACTAAAGATAAAAACGGCATTAGTATTGAGATGTTTGAGGGTATTACAAAGCACTTTACGACACCCGGCAATACTGAAAAAACAGTTGTTATCAGCGGCAAGCACAATTTCTCCAGCCAATTAAAGATTGTCTTAAAACATCTAGTAGAGCCCCGGG
>DAIOXF010000081.1:966-2298 GCA_036758105.1 Candidatus Saccharimonadota bacterium
GTTGGCGCTCCGGGGAGCAGCTCGATTGGCCCGCCGAAGCCGCAGCCGACCTTAATATTCCACGTCCACGTTCGGCCTCTGACCATCGAATAATGATTAGGTAAAGAATAAGATATGCCGATAATTCACGATAGCGAATTTGGCAAAATAACAATCCGGCGTAGTGCCCGCGCCTCGCAAATCCGCGTCAGTGTCGCACCGGACGGCAATTTACGAGCATCATTGCCGTTATACGCACCGATATTTTTAGTTAAACGCCTACTATCAGCATCCCGCGACGAGTTACGCCTAATGATTAGACGATCACGTGCCCCAGCTTCGTACATAAGTGGTATGTTAATCGGCAAAAGCCACACCTTGGTCATTAGACAAACTAGTGGCGACGGCTATAAAATTTGGCGTTATGGTCAGCAAATTGTGGCAACGCTACCAGAAGGTCGAACTCTTGAAGAACCAGAGATTGAAAAAACCCTGCGTGAAGTTATTATCAGCGCTCTAAGGATTGAGGCCAAAAGCTACTTGCCAAAACGCTTGGCATTTTTGGCCAAAAAATATGATTACAGTTACCAGAGGGTCCGTTTTTCGCACGCCAGCGGACGATGGGGCAGCTGCAGTACGACCGGCACAATCAGTCTTAATATTGCACTCATGAAACTACCGTTTGAGCTGATCGATTATGTTATTATTCACGAGTTAACTCACACCAAGCAGATGAATCACTCTCACGAGTTCTGGGCGCTACTCGGCCACGCCGACCCAGAATATAAAAACCATAAGCGGGCTTTAAAGTCTGAAAGTCCGTCTATATAAAAATAAGCGTCTTGTCGTGTATAATCATGCATAAGATGTATAAGGGTGGACCTATCTATACGAGCCAGTCGGCAAGAATCATACGATACGCCGGATTGTTTGTACCTGTAATATTGGTGCTTTACGGACTTTTAATCAAAGCTGATTATATTGAATCGCTCCAAGCTTTTAATGATTTTGGGTTTTTGACAATTGCGTTTTGGTTTATTTATATTAGTATTGTTCAATTTTTAATTCCTAGCCGCACCAAGCGCGATTCGGCCATCAGATTGATAGCCTACCATCTACTTGCTGCCGCTTATTTATTATTTGTTTCGGGTGTCTCATCACCACTTGTAGCTTTCTGGATATTACTTCTAATTGCTTCTAATACTTATTTCTCAAAAGACGGCCTTAATGCCAGTGTAGTCTTTTTCACTACCATCGTTTTCATCGATATTTACTTCTGGCATAACATCAGTACTACTACGGTAATTTATGACTTGGCGACACTGGTGGCTATTATTTTAAGCGGTATTGTAC
>DAIOXF010000082.1:0-2240 GCA_036758105.1 Candidatus Saccharimonadota bacterium
TAACGGCTGCCTATCTTTCATCACGACGCCACCTAGCTCGCTCTCTTTGACTTAGACGTCTATTAGGGGTATAATCATAGGTAATCTAGGTGTACGTGTCTTTTAGTGCGCGCCCCAAGAATATTAATTTAAGGAAGGAGTCTGAATAAGACTTATGGCAAAAGCCACTATAACAATGGATGAATTGCTCGCTGGATTAGATGACAGTGTCAAGCAATTAACACAAGGTGAGGTAATCACTGGTAAAATTTTAACGATTCGCAAACATGAAGTACTGATTGATCTAGGCGCACAGGGTATTGGCCTTGTGCCTCGCCGAGAAGTCGGCTACTCACGCGCCCTAAATATTGGCGATGAAGTTACTGCTAGTATCGTTGATGCCGAACTTGATAACGGATACGCGCTATTATCACTGCGCAAAGCCGCCAAAGACCGTGGCTGGGACGAAGTTGCTGCTCGCATGGAAAGCGGCGAGATTATCGAAGTTTCACCATATGACGCCAACCGAGGCGGGCTATTGGTTGAATTTGACGGTGTTCGTGGGTTCCTACCGGTCTCTCAATTGTCAGCCGAGCATTACCCACGAGTTGGCTCAAGCGACAAGGACGAAATCTTGCAGCGTTTGAACGTTCTTATCGGACAAACCCTAAAGGTTCGTATTTTGGACTGTGACCGCAAAGCTAACAAGCTAATTTTTAGCGAAAAAGAAGCTATCAAAGACGGCCTATCTGCCCGATTTGAAAAACTGGCCGTTGGCGACAAGGTTAAGGGTGTTGTTACTGGCGTTGTCGACTTTGGCGTTTTTGTTAACGTTGAAGGTATCGAAGGCCTGGTTCACATCAGTGAAATCAGCTGGGAGCGTGTTAACAACCCTGGTGATTACGTCAAGGTTGGTCAAACGATCGACGCCAAGATTATTGCTATCGACAAAGACCGCCTAAGTCTAAGCATCAAGCAATTAAGCGAAGATCCTTGGATGAGCGAAGTTGAACAATTCAAAAAAGGCGACAAAGTCGAAGGAACCGTTACGCGCATTACGCCGTTTGGTGCCTTTGTCCAAATTAGTCCAGCCGTCGAAGCCCTAGTCCACGTTAGTGAACTTGGTGGTGGCGATGATCAGGACCCTGAGAAGGTATTTACACTTAACGAACGTAAAGAATTCGTTGTGTTAGATATCGAAAAGGAAAATCGCAAGATATCACTTAGTTTGAACGCTAAAGCAAAAAAATAATCTAAACAAGCTGACCTGGCTACCCTTTAGGGGACAGCTAAGCGGGCAGAAAGGAGCATTGTCATGGCCGAGAAAGTTATCGTTGTTGCCGGCTCTATTACAGTTGGAGAACTCGCCGAAACGCTCAATCTACCCGTTACTAGTCTAATTGGTGAACTATTTAAGAACGGAATTGTGGCGACTATTAACCAGCGCCTGGATTTTGAGACTGCCTCGATTATTGTCGAAGAACTGGGTCTTGATGTCGAACTTCAGAAGAAGGACGTTTCGTCGCTTGGTAACCACAAGGTCCACCAACTATCCGACAAAGCCACTGCTCGTCCACCGATTGTTGCCGTCATGGGTCACGTTGACCACGGTAAGACCAGCCTGCTTGATTCGATTTTAGGTACCAAAGTCGCCGACAAGGAAGCCGGTGGTATTACACAGCACATTAGCGCCTATCAGACGGTCCGCAATGGCCGCTCGATTACGCTGCTTGATACGCCAGGCCACGAAGCTTTTGCGGCTTTGCGTCAGCACGGCGCCACTCTTACCGACGTTGTGATTATTGTGGTTGCTGGTGATGATGGCGTGAAGCCGCAAACGGTCGAGGCGATTAGATTCGCCAAATCAGCCAACGCCAAAATCGTTGTCGCTATCAATAAAATGGACAAAGAGTCAGCTGATGCTGACCGCGTTAAAGCCCAACTAGCTACCGAGCACGGTCTAAACCCTGAAGAATGGGGCGGTGATACAGTGATGGTTGAGGTCAGCGCCAAAACTGGCAAGGGAATCGATAAACTGCTTGATATGGTGCTTTTGGTGGCCGACCTGGAAGAGCTAAAAGCCGACATTGACACGCCAGCCGAAGGTCTTGTGGTTGAATCACATATGGAAGTTGGTCGCGGGTCAGTCGTTGGTTTGTTGGTTGAGCAAGGACTACTTAGGCCAGGACATTTCTTGGTGGCCGGCACGGCGTATGGTAAAGTTCGTACCTTACTCGATTATATGGGTAAGACTCTTAAAG
>DAIOXF010000083.1:0-2234 GCA_036758105.1 Candidatus Saccharimonadota bacterium
GGGGTTAATTAGCTGAATCATCCCCTTGCCATCAAGCGCCATAACACCGTCGCCGATAGCGTTAATAACAACTTCGGACTGCGAGGCGACCTGTGACAGCTCATGAGCGAGGTCTTTATAGGCGCGGTCACCATCTTCTTCTGGCTTATCAGACTTGCTGTGCCAAATAATCATACTGGCGATAAGTGGTAATAGCCCAGCGAAGCTAACTAGGACGATTAATTCAGGTGTGAATTGGCCTTTTAGGTATTCGGCTGCCACGAAAGCACCAATCGCGGCAAGTGTTGGTAAGAGTCCCCACAAGCCAAATATACCGGCAAAGACCGACACGAGCATCCAAAGCGCCAAAAATGGCGAGCTAGCGCCACCAGTTGTAACTATTAGGCCACCGGCGCTGGCTGTTAATAGTAAATAAACGATTAACGAATATGGGAAAGCGGATGGTTTTTTTGGGTACCAGATGTAAAAAATTACTCCGACGATTGTTGTTAGACTGGCTAGGATTAGGATTGGCTGGCTGACAAGTATAGATTCGCTGACTGGCTGAGCGCTAAAAAACGGCAGAAAATAAAGGACAATTACACTGGCCGACACTAAAATAGCCGCTTCGCAAATACGGCGGTGCCAAAAACGGTTTAAACTGACTGGCTGAATGGTTGCCCCCTAATTTATTAGAACTGTATTCTAGAGGTTATTATGACGTTTATGATTATTTAATGCAAGCATATTGGCTATCCTCCGGGACACTTAAAGTAAGCTATAATTATTAATAATGATCAAGATAAAAAACTTCTCTAAAAAACAAATTCTACCAGCAGTAGCGGCTATTTTTGGTCTGATGGTCTTAGTGGCAACGGTTCTTTATGTTTTTTACCCGTCTTTCAAGGAAGACGTTGATGGCCTCTATTATTCGACCTATGACAACTTTGTTATCGATCCAAGTTTGACGGTGGTTGCCGATAAAAAGGCTAACCTGTCATATTGTGGTAATTCGGATCGCATGCAAAAAATGGATGTTTATACGCCGAAAAATCTTGATAGAGCTGCACCTGTCGTGATGTATATTCACGGTGGTGGCTGGATTGGCGGCGACAAATCTAACCCGTTTGTGGCTGATTATGGGGCCGAAATTGTTAAACACGGCATGGCCTTTATCAGTGTCAACTATCGCTTGGCGCCACAATTTACTTATCCGGCGCAAAATGAAGATATCGATTGCGCTATTTCATATTTGAACGTGAATGCAAAAACTTTAAATATCGATATGACTAGACTTGCCATTATGGGCGATAGCGCCGGCGGCCAACTAGCGTCGATGTCTGCCCTCACCTCTCCGCATAAAAAACAAATTAAAGCGGTCGTTGATTTTTATGGTCCGGCTGACGTCTGGGCACAAGTTACCAGAAAGCCGACGCCGGACAAGTGGGCTATCAACTATCTGGGAACTGCTAATGACGAAACGCTAGCTCGTAAGGCTAGTCCGATGTTTGCAAAGCTAGGCGGTGCGCCGCCGTTCTTGATTTTACATGGGCTAAACGATCGCACGGTTTATTATGCTCAGTCTGTTAATTTTGAAGCCAGGCTTAAGGCCGCTGGAGTTGACGCTACCCTAGTTGGTGTTAAAAATGCCGGACATTACTTTACGGCGCAAAGCCAACCAAGCCTCAACGATATCGAGGCGCAGATGATTACGTTTTTGAATAGGTATCTATCAAACTAATAAGCAGCTATGCGGCAGCAGGGTTTTTATGTCGGTGATCACACGCCGCGGGGATGTTTCTCGCGGTAGAGGGTAAAGTATCCTACCATATTATCCAGCTGTTTTCCGTCATTAAACTTCAATCCAAGGCTTGTTTCGTCACCGATCTTTACTAACTCGTGAGAAAGTCCGTCATCAAATGGTGAACCCCCGGGATAATCTTCGTAAAGAAGGATGTATTCTCGTCCATCTTCATTATCAAAATAGTGTGCCCATGAGTCTGGTCCTAATTTGCCGTGATCCTTCCAGACGATGTTTTTAAAGGCTACAGTGTCGCTATAGCGAGGCAATATAATATTTTCATAGAATTTTTCTAGAAACGGTGTGTCCATATCGAGTAAGTATATACCAAATATTAATACCAAGAAAAATACTCATCCTTATTGATGAGTATTTTTCTTGGTGATCTCGCCGGGAATCGAACCCGGATTGTCAGGATGAGAACCTGGTGTCCTAACCGTTAGACGATGAGACC
>DAIOXF010000084.1:0-2229 GCA_036758105.1 Candidatus Saccharimonadota bacterium
CCTCAGGTCTGAGCCAGCGCCAGTCGTGATGCGATCTTCACCATAAACTATTTTTTCGGCAATACGGCCGCCGAGTGCCCGAGCTAGCACGTCTTTAAATTCAATCAAACTAGTGTAGCTTTTGTCTTCTGGCGGCAAGAACCACGTCACACCACCAGTGCTACCGCGCGGAATAATCGTTACTTTGTGAACGGGATCGCTGTCAGGTAGAACATGGCCGACAATCGCGTGTCCAGCTTCGTGGTAAGCAGTAATCTCTTTTTCCTTGTCGCTCATAATTTGAGCTTTGCGCTCTGGACCAATAGCGACTTTTTCAAAAGCTTCAGTAAGATCAGCATTACTAATCTTTTTTGCGTTACGACGAGCGGCAACAATGGCAGCTTCGTTGGCGATGTTAGCCAAATCGGCACCAGATGAACCAGCAGTTTTGGCGGCTAATTTATCAATATTAACTGTCTCGTCGACCGGCTTGTTTTTAAAGTGAACTTTCAAAATAGCCTCACGGTCGCGTCGTTCTGGCAACATAATGTTGGTTCGGCGGTCAAAGCGACCTGGTCGCAGCAAAGCTGGATCAAGCACATCGGCTCGGTTAGTGGCAGCCAGTACAATAACATTCGCACCGGTTTCGAAACCATCCATCTCTACCAAGATTTGGTTTAGGGTCTGCTCGCGCTCATCATGACCACCGCCCATGCCACTGCCACGCTTGCGGCCAACGGCATCGATTTCGTCGATAAAGATAATAGAAGGCGCGTTCTTTTTAGCCTTGGCAAACAAGTCACGGACACGTGAAGCGCCAACACCGACAAACATTTCGACGAACTCTGATCCAGAAATCGAGAAGAATGGCACATTGGCTTCACCCGCAACAGCTCGTGCCAGCAAAGTTTTACCAGTACCCGGATTACCAACTAGCAGCACGCCAGTCGGAATTTTGGCGCCCAATGCTTCGTACTTTTTAGGATGACGTAGGAAATCGACAACTTCTTCAAGGTCTTGCTTGGCCGAATCGTTACCAGCAATATCATTAAAGGTAACTTTCTCTTTATCAATGCCGTAAAGTTTAGCTTTTGACTTACCAAAGCCCATTGCCTGGTTGTTTTGGCCCTGCGCCTGACGCATCATATACATAAAGAAGCCGGCAATCAGCACGATTGGGACGATAATAATTGCCAAATTCCATAATGTATCACCGGTCTTAGACTGTTGCACGACCGTTACCTGGACATTGGCTGTCTTGTTTAGACCTTGGTCTTGCAGGCTAACACCAGTCTCTTTGACTGACTTCTCAGTTGGGTTATCGCTACCCTTTGGTGTAACTTTTACGTTGTCGCCTTCGACTTCAAGTTTTGCAATTTGACCGTTATTGGCGCTATTGATAACATCTGAAATTGGAACACTCTTAAGATTATCCTGAGGCGCAACAAGTGCAACAACAGCTAAAATTCCAAAAACGATAATTGCCCAAAACAAACCAAGGCGTACAAAATTGCTGGGCTTTTTAATTGGGACAGGTGATTTAATTGCCATAGAGAACTATCATTCCTTTCAGTATATGGTTGGGATATCTGCTCCTCTTATTTTATCAGCTTAATAGTAAAATTACGAGAGGTGAAGCCAAATTCCACACCGGCGCCAGCCTCAAAAATCGTTCGCGGTTTAGCCGTTTTAATGGCGATTAGCACTCTTTCCAGCTGCGGCCGGGTTAACTGGCGGTTGGTTAAATATCGCAAACATTCAAGCATTGCTAACCTGTCGCCATGCGTAAAAAAATAGCGGCTATAGGCTGGACCAGCGCCAACTAGCCCAGTCACCTCTTTCTCAATATCGCGTTTTAGTGCGATTTGCTGAGCGCGCAGAGCCAAGATTTGCCGTTTATTATCATCTTCCAGCGCCACCAAACGTCGGCGCATCCGATTGCGCAGATACGCATCGCTGGCATTAGTACTGTCCTCGTGCCACTGTAGTTTATTCTGCTTAGCATAGTCCATAATTTCAGATTTACTTAAGTCAATTAGTGGCCGAATGATATCCGAATCTAGGATAGCTAAGCCTCGCCAACCGGTGCCACGACTAACGTTAATAGCAACCGTTTCGACGGCATCATCAGCGTGATGAGCGGTTATAATCTTGGCCTGATGCTTTTTAGCCATTGCTCGTAAAAATACATAACGCCGATTGCGTGCTAACTCTTCGCTAGCCTTATCACCCAGCTCTTCGCGCTTGGTT
>DAIOXF010000085.1:0-2218 GCA_036758105.1 Candidatus Saccharimonadota bacterium
GGAATTAGGACTACTGAAGATGGACTTTTTAGGTCTATCTAACCTTACGACAATTAATAATGCTCTTAGGATTATTAAAAAAGTTTACAAAGTCGACCTAGATATCGGCACTTTGCCACTCAACAATAAAGAGGCTTACGAGCTATTTCAGCGCGGCGATACTACTGGTGTTTTTCAGCTTGAGTCGGCTGGTATGAAACGTTATCTGCGCGAGCTGAAACCGTCGGTTTTTGAAGATATTATTGCTATGGTGGCGCTTTATCGCCCGGGTCCGATGCAGTTTATCGACAGTTTTATTAAACGAAAACATGGCGATGAAAAAATTTCGTACTTGCATCCAAAGTTCGAAAACGCTTTAAAAGAGACTTACGGAATTTTGGTTTACCAAGAGCAGTTCATGCAGATTTCAAAGGATTTTGCCGGATTTACCGGTGGTCAAGCGGATACATTGCGTAAGGCGGTTGGTAAAAAGAATATTGATTTAATGCGCAAGGTGAAAATTGACTTTGTGGAAGGTGCCGTTAAACATAGTGGCGCTGACCCGAAATTAGCCGAGAAGTTCTGGGATCAACTAGAAGAGTTCGCTAACTATTGTTTCAATAAGTCTCACGCTGCTTGTTATGCCTTGATTTCGTACTGGACGGCCTATCTGAAGGCGAATTATCCTGACGCCTTTATGGCGGCCTTGATGACAAGTGATCACGGTGATATTGACCGCTTGGCAATTGAAATTAATGAATGCAAACACATGGGAATTACAGTTTTGGCGCCAGATGTTAACGAAAGTTTCGTTGAGTTTGCAGTTGTACCAGGCAAGAAACAAATTCGATTTGGCATGACGGCCGTAAAGGGCGTTGGTCTTGGCGCGGTTGAGGAAGTGCTGCGAGCCCGCGGTGACGGCAAATTTACAGGTGTCGAAGATTTTGCAAGGCGGGTCAGGGCTTCGAGTTTTAACCGAAAAGCCTGGGAATCACTAATTAAAACCGGTGGCTTTGATGCCATGGGCGAAAGGTCAGATTTGCTATTTAACCTCGAGGCCTTGCAGGCTTTTGCTAGTAAGTTACAAAAGGAAGCCCTCAGCGGTCAGACTGATTTGTTCGCGGGACTCGATGGTCTGTCGCGAATTCAGCCATCGCTTGCTCTAATGGCAGCGCCAGTTAAATTTACCGATAGGGAGCGCTTGGCATGGGAGCGTGAACTAATGGGTCTATATGTCAGTGCTCATCCGCTTGATAACTATGATGCCTACTTTGAAGAACAGACGATTCCACTATCTCAAGTTAAACCGGATGTTGACGGCAAGAAGGCTACTATTGGCGGTCTGATTACAACAGTACGAACAATTGTTACGAAAAGCGGTAGCAAGATGGCCTTTGTGGCAATCGAAGACAAGACCGGCGAAGGTGAGGTTATTGTATTCCCCAATTTATATGAACAGATTGGCGCCAAGCTGATTCAGGATGCTGTTATCCGCACGACTGGTAAACTCAGTGCTCGTGACCGTGACGGCAACCTAGGCACTGAAGCCAAGATGATTGCCGACGAAATTCAATTTTTAACCGACAAAGAACTAGATGGTTATGAATCGACTGGCAGTAAGATGCAGGCTCCAAAAATTAGTAATAAGGTAATGGTCGAACGGGTTAATAAAATTAAAAAATCGAACAGTTACAAAAATGCAGCTGTCAGTGCAAAGCCATCGACCAAAACAACTGATCATCCAATCAGGACAATTATTGATGAGGTTCCAGTTATAAAAAAACTATACGTGCACATTAAAAACCCCGATGACCACGATATGCTGCTAGCCCTAAAGCAGGCCAGCAGTCAATTTGCCGGTACTAGTGACATTGTTTTGGTGCTGGGTGACGAAAAGAAATCTGCCATCAAATTGCCATTTAGAGTTGAGCCAAGTGATGCCTTTATTGGCACTCTGGTCAAGATTTTAGGTGAAGATTCGGTTGTTCTCAAGTAGCTTAATTGGTTTTGCTTCAGCTTGCTTTTGATACAGAGGTCAATTATTATTAACTAAATTAGTGAGGAGATATTATTGTGGTAGAAATCGTAGTTAATTCTGGTTTTAATTTAGTTCGCCAGCAGGTTGAAGTGGATGCGAGGTTGGCAGACGAGATTGCGATGGCCGAATTTAATGAGGCGATGCGAGACCCTAATGGTTCGGTATCCGTCAGATTAGTCGAGCATTACATAAGGATAACTA
>DAIOXF010000086.1:0-2208 GCA_036758105.1 Candidatus Saccharimonadota bacterium
ATGCTATTATGTAGTTTCTCGCGTGAGAATCTTTCGCTGACTCTTGTCCCGTCGTGTTTAATGATATCTACAGCGAGTCCCACCTCTATAATCCTCCAATCGAACGGCCGATAACTTCGGTGACATATGTAAAGAATCCCAGTATCAAAAGACCGCTGCCGGCTGCAAATTGCATAAAGTATTTGTTGCTTTCGCGCCATTTTTGGATAGCGCTTAGCTTGTGACCGCCGCCGATTAGGACCCAAATAACAACCAGCGACAGCATTGAAATCACGGCATAAAGGCCGATACCAATCAGTTGCCAAATGGCTGGGAGTTGAATCAATACCAGGGCGCTAACTGCCAGCGGCGCGATAATAAAAACCAGCTCGCCAATGACGCTGCTAAGCCCTAGGCTAAAAGCCTCGGCGCTATTAGTAGTGGCCTTGGTTCGTTCGTTCAGGTAGCTGGCCATCGGACGGGGAATCCACAGGCTGGTGCCTTTTTGACGGCGGTAGTAAAACAGCCAGACTGCCAAGCCAACGCCGACCAACAGTCCGCAGACCATGGCCCAGGCGATATTCGGCGTATTGCCCTTAAAGACGTCTAGAAAAATTATCGAAAGGAAAGACAGCAACAGGATGGTCATGACGCCGACGCCAAAGACAAAGCTGGAAGTCAAGCGCAAAACCTTAGCCTGTGAATGCTTGGCAACAATCGAGTGACCATTTAAAAGCGTCAGGACGCTCACGCTCAGTTGAAAACTGGTGTGGATAAGGGCGGCGAGGGCGATTATAGCGAGCGAGCTTACGATGTCCATATTTTTATTTTTTTGTTTCCTTATGTAATTTATAGCATAACCGTAGTACATTCGTCAAAGAATAAGCATAAAAGGTATTGCTTTTTCAAACAATTTATGCTTAAATAGTATCACTAAACAACAAAACCAAAAGAAAGCAAAAATAACATGGACATTACGGACGAAGACATGGTTGAACCAGTAACAATGAGCGATATTTTGCAGCTTACTTGGGACCGTCCACGCAGCACCGACGAACTGTTAGGTTTTATAGCAAGTCGTGAAGCTGCTTTAGCTGAAGTCGATGACTCAGACGAGATTGACTAGTGGCCCAGGCCAGCAATCAAGTTAATAGTTGTTGCTACAATAACCGTTCCAAAAACATACGCTAACAGTGAATGTTTCAGGACGGTTTTTCTAAAGGCGGTGCCAATAAGATCGGTGTCGGCGACCTGAAAAGTCATACCAACCGTGAATGACAGATAAATAAAGTCCGAATAAGCCGGTTTGTGATCATGTTTAAAATCGATGCTGCCCGGAATAGTTTTTGAGTAATAGAGCATCGCATAGCGCAGGGCGTAAATCGTGTGAATAAGCGTCCATGAGGCGACGATACTAAATATGCCAAGACCAGTCAGCAAGATTCGGCTCGTTCCGCTGGTTTGTCCAGCCTCAAATAGAGCCATGCCGACGGCACCCAAGCTGGCCAAACTAGCGATGATTAAAATAAGGTCGGCAATTGGTCGGCTGGGGTCTTCGCGCAGAGCAAACTTGGCCGTGCGGTCATCGTCCATTGGCCAGATGATGAATAGTATCCAGATGACAAAGACGACAGCGGCTGCGTCCCAGCCTAATAAAATAGACGGCATGCCGACGTTTAATGTCTCTAAGATATTGGTGGTAATAATGCCGATAATTAGTGAAACGATTAAGCGCCGTCCGGTCGAGTTGTTGATTTTTTTAATTGAAGCCATGGATATATAGTAGCACTTTGCCAAAATGCCATCCTATCAGAACGCCCTCGTAGGCATCTTCGACTCCGGTGAGGGAGGAAGAAGCCTTCGAGGGCGAGTGCCAAAATTGAACGCTTTTGGCGGCGCATGTGGGCTGTGGGTCAGGCTCCGTGTCTTCCTGTTACGAGAGCCTTCACCATGTAGGCGGCGAACGCGACGGGGTTTCGCGTCCACTTCTGTACGTTACCGGCTGACCGGTCGTACGGGATGGTCTTCAACCGTTTGTCATCCTGGTGGTCGATCTTGATGCCGCCGACCTTCCAGATACCACTCCTCACCAACAGGTTGATGAAGAACAGATGTAGAGGGTGAGCCACGAAGATGACGCGCTTAACACCGTGCGATTGGAAGAACGCAATGCTTTCGTCGAGCACGTACTTGGTGCTGACGTAGTCGGTGTTCCTGTTCTCGAACCGG
>DAIOXF010000087.1:0-2175 GCA_036758105.1 Candidatus Saccharimonadota bacterium
TAATGAGTGAAAAAGAACTTGACTCACATATTCCACATCTTGAACAGCAAGCTGAATTGGATATAATGCTCGAGGCTGAACAAATGGTCGACTCTGAAGAAAGAGTACATTTAAATCTGGCTGACGGTGAGTCAGGCATACCCTATACGCCACAAGATCCAGAGAGCCGGAAAAAAGCCATTCAAGCGAACGTCGAGTTTCTGAAGTCAAAGGCAAATTATGAAAACCGATCTACGGACGCCATCCTTAGCGATATAGTCGCGTGGATAGACGCCTTCAGGGAATCGCCCGAGAGGCCGAAAATCGACGATGCGTTGGAGCGAGAAGCAACCGCACTGCTTAAGTTAGTTGCGGAGCATGACCAAGAATCAGTAGTTGATCCAGAGCTGAAAGCTTTAGCAATTCGCTGGGCGACAATCCATCATGTTATGTATCACCACAATATAGACTGGAAAAAAGGTATTACTTTTGAACAAGCCATTCAGGCAACCGAAAGAGCCGGTGTCACGGCCGAGGAGTTTGATAATCTGATTACTATTCCTCTCAATCCTAAGGCTCAAAAACTCATAATGAATGGCGACGAGGTTGATATTGTAACGGCAAACCGTATCGTAATAGAATCCCGGATACTAGAGCTGGCGGAAGAAGCAGGCCTCGTACCGACCTCAATCCATCCGTACGCCGTATTCCAACACAGATTCCTGTGATAACTACTCGCTATCTCTCTTTAGAGTCTTCATCCAGCAGCGATATCACCTGATAACCATGTTTGGTTATGTCATCAGGATCATAGAACGTTACGTCTTTGGTATGTAAAACGTAGCCGACCCGTTTTCGTATCTCGCGACCGGTAGGCTGCTTGGTAGTATTATCAAATTCTTCGAGTATAAAAATATCACCTGTTTGACAGTCAAAATCTGCGACCCTTACATCAAAGGTTTTGTTGCCCTGTAGTACTTCATCAAAATAGGGCTGGTATGTCTTTTTTCGAATCTCTCTCATGTGCCAATTATAGCATTTGATACTTAGAACTTTTTCCGACATGCCCAGTCCTGATTACCATCAACCATAAGCCTCTTGCCAAATGTAGTAAATTTTGCTATAATATGGCTATCAAACAGCGCCAAAAGCGCCTATAATAGAAAAGATTATGGCTAAAAAGAAAAAATACTCACGCAAAAAAGCACCAATCAAATCCGCTCCGCAGCACAAACTTCCATCAGGTTTTTGGTCTCAAGTCGGCGCGGTTGCATTAATTGCAATTTCGTTATTATTTGTCGTCGCTTGGTTTGATGCTGGTGGTCCAGTCCTAAGCTTGCTATACCAAGGCGCCTTGAACACGATTGGCTATGCGGTCTATGTTGTGCCACTGATTTTTATCTATGTAGCCGTTGAAGTCTTTCGCGCTGAAAATAATTTATTGCCATTTGCTATGAAGTTCGCCACCGTGTTATCAATCGTTTGGTTTGCCGCGATATTTGGCCTGCTTAAAAACCACGATGGCAATACGACCGGTGGTTTTGTTGGTGACATGGTCAATAAGGGCATGCTGATGTTGGTCAACAGTGGGGTAGCCGCTTTTATATATGTCCTTTTGATTATCTTTACCGTCCTATTTATTATTCGCGTTTCGCCGATTACGGTTATAAAGAAATTGTGGGAGTTGTCGCGCCGCGATATATCCGAGCAAGAAGAGAACGTCAAAGTCATGCGCAACGCTGCCACGATGGGGGACTTCAAGTTGCATGCTAGTGTGCCAACCCTTGATTTTAATCAGACAGGCGAGCCTAAACAATCACGCCTATCCAGCCTAAAAAGCAGTGTGACGCGTGACGTGGCTGCCGAAGATAAAGCCGCTTTAGTGACAATTAACGACCCTAACTGGGAAGGCCCAAGTTTGGATCTGCTCGAGAAAAAGCAGTTGCCAGCTGACGCCGGTGACGTTAATCAAAATGCCCAAATTATCAAAGATACACTTGGTGAATTTGGCATTGATGTCGAGATGGAAGGCGCCAACATTGGCCCAAAAGTTACTCAATACACTTTGCGACCACCAAGTGGCGTTAAATTAACTCGCATTACCGCGCTCGAAACTAATATTGCGCTTAATCTGGCTGCTCAAAGTCTGCGTATGGAAGCGCCGATTCCTGGCAAAAAAGTTGTTGGTATCGAAGT
>DAIOXF010000088.1:0-2133 GCA_036758105.1 Candidatus Saccharimonadota bacterium
ATTTCACCCTGATAAAGAGGGCGGCGATGAGTCCAAGTTTAAGGAAGTTAGTGAAGCCTACGAAGTCTTAAAAGACAGTCAAAAACGCCAACGCTACGACCAATTTGGTCATGCTGGTGTCGGTGGAGCGTCTGGTGGTGGTGCTTCGGGTAATCCGTTTGAAGGTTTTGGTGGTCAAAATGTTCACTTTGATTTTGGTGATGGCGGCCTGGGTGACATATTTGGTCAATTCTTTGGTGGCGGCCAACAGCGTCGCGGCCCGCAGCGCGGCCGTGATGTCGAAATTAGTTTGCAATTAAGTTTTGAAGAGGCGGTTTTTGGCGTCGAGCACAAGATTGAGCTTGATCTGGACGACGAATGTTCGCACTGTCACGGCACGACTGTTGAGCCAGGCTATGATATGAAGACTTGCCCAACCTGTAAGGGTGCCGGCCAAGTTGGCCGCGTCATGAATACGATGTTTGGCCAGATTCAACAAAATGTCGTTTGTGAAACCTGTCATGGCCGCGGTAAGGTGCCAGAAAAGATCTGTACCGTTTGTCGCGGTAAGGGTACCCAACGTCAAAATCGTACGATTAAGCTCAAGGTTCCAGCTGGTATTGACGATGGCACCACGATTCGCCTGCAAGGTCATGGCGAGGCAGTTGGTGGCGGTGAAAAGGGCGATCTTTACGTTCACATTCGAGTTAAAGCGCACAAGCGTTTCACGCGAGAGGGTGATATTATCCTATCTGAAGAGCATATCGACATGGTTGAGGCCGCTCTTGGTACCGAAATCGATGTTGAGACGGTTGATGGCAACGTACGCATGAAAGTGCCAGCTGGTACGCAATCTGGCACCGATTTTAAGCTATCAGCTCACGGTGTGCCTAGTATGCGCAGTGACAAGCGCGGCCCGCACATTGTAAGTGTTGTCGTCGATACTCCAGTCAAGCTTACAAAACAGCAAAAAACAGCCCTAGAGCAATTTAATACGAATAAATAACATACTTTTTTACCTAAATTAACTCTATACGTGCAAAACCTAACTAATTGACAAATAAATAAAAAAATGCTAATATATTAAAAGAATAGACCTGGTTTGTCATGGTCTAAAGATTTTGAGTATTATAATGGATATATAGATGTGGAAGCATCTTGAAAACATTAAAGGAGATGATTTGAAGTTTATTTTAGTTTTAATGGGTAAGGCTAACCCCTATAATCAACAAAATGAGCGCATTTTACTCGAAACGCGAACTGCGTAAATTAACGAAATTAATCGGAGGGTCTAAACAATGTATATTAAGAATGACCCATACGCATCATATAAGCTACTGCGTGAAGAGTTTGAAAAAAAAGGTTATAAAGTAGAAGAAGGACGGATTAAAAATAGCCGTCAGGTGACTTTTACTAGTCCGTCTGGGCATATCTGGCAAACACTAGCGGCGCACTTGTCTTATCCATTTGCTTCAAAAAAGATTCGATCGATATCGATCAATAAAGACAAGGCGTACGCATTTGCAAAGAGTATGGGTATTACGACACCCTACACGCAGCTTATTGCTGAGAATGATCAACTATCGCCTGATGTCATTAGCGATTTACTACATCGTTTTAACAGACTGATTGTGAAGCCTACGCAGGCATCGCTTGCTCGTGGTCTGACGCTCGGGATTAATTCGGCTGCAGAGCTAAACGACGCGATTGCATATGCGCGGACAATATCACCACATGTCATGGTTCAGGAGCAGGTTGAAGGTGAAGAAATACGGTTTACCGTCATTGAAGGCAAGGTCACGGCTGCTATATTACGTCGCACCCCAAGAGTGATTGGCGACGGTGTTTCGACCATAGCGCAGCTTATCGATATAGAAAATGTCGAGCGTCAGAGGCTACAGTTTCCTTACATGGCGTATCCAACTTTGACTGGGGATATAATTAACCCACTATTTTTGACAAGCAGTCGGGTACTCGACAAAGGTCAGATATTAGAGCTCAACCGGGCAACAATGATAAAAAATGGCTGTTCGGTATATGACATCTTAGATGACATAAACCCGTCATACATCCAGCCGATTGAAGAATTGGTTCGTGGGTTAGGTGCTAAATTTATTGTGGTTGATATGTTTTTAAAGGACTTTACGCACGACA
>DAIOXF010000089.1:0-2100 GCA_036758105.1 Candidatus Saccharimonadota bacterium
TTTTTCGTCAATGTAAAGTGGTGACTTAAACCATTCAACAATCGATGCCAAAGCGGCCTGGGCAAACTTGGTGCCGTTAGGGCTAACGGTGGCGCCGACTATACCGGTTGGCTTGCTACCCCAAGAGTTACTGCCCCATGGGCGTGAACCCCAGTCGATGGCGTTTTTCTGCACGCCAGTTAGCGAGTGGTTATACTCGGGGGTTACAAACAAAACGGCGTCAGCTGCATCAACTATCGCCTTTAGTTTTGTTGCAGCGGCCGGAAAATCAGTCTCTAGGTCTTGGCTAAAAAGTGGTAGCGAGGCAATGTCAACATAATCAAACTCGACTTCGCTTGGCAGTAAGCGCTCCAAATTTTTAGCCAGTTTGTGATTCAGCGAGTCAGCACGAATACTACCGACAACTACAGCAATTTTAATCATTATTACTATGTCTCCTTTGGAGATTTAAATTAATTACTATATTAAGTATAGTACTTTAGAATCACACGTCAAGTGTTTTAAAATTTAGCGTCTGGGTAAATTTCGTGAGCCGAAGCATCAGTTTCAAGCCTTAACTGCGGAAATGGCACACCCTCACGGGCGGTAACACCTTCAAAAATCCAAAAAACACGTTCGCTATAGCCCCAACCGCAGGCTGGTGGCATGCCATATTCCAGCATCTCAACAAAATCGATATCAAGCATCATCGCTTCACTATCACCGTTATCGCGCATACTCTGCTGATCGATAAAGCGGTCGTATTGATCAAGTGGGTCATTTAATTCCGAAAAGCCGTTACCAAGTTCGCTACCAGCAATAATCGGCTGAAAACGCTGTGCTGTCCGAGGGTCATCTGGATTAGACTTTGACAGTGGACTAATAAACGTTGGGATGTTAATTAACCAAGCCGGACCGGCGATATCCTTGCGAATATTCTTCCACAACTTATCGATTCCCCTCGCCCGGTTTTCGGTCTGCTCAACTTCCAAGTTATTATCTATCAAAGCTTGCTTGACCTCATCAAGGCTCGAGTCGTGCACATCCAGGCCATAGCGCTCGCGAATAACCGTCGCATAGTCCAATACGTCCCACTCGCGCTCCATATCGATGTGTTTGCCGCCAACGTCAAATTGCAAGGTTCCAAAAGCTTCATTTAGGACATACTTGTACATTTCAGTCATAAAAATCATGCCGTCTTGCCAGTTGGCGTAAGCCCAGTACCACTCCATTGCAACATGCTCCGGCAAGTGTTCGTCACTATAATTTTCGTTCCTAAATCTTGGGCCAATATCATAGACCTTTTCGTAACCGGCGCCCAGCAGTCGCTTTAGAGGTAGTTCGTGACTGATGCGAAGATAAAAATCCTGATCCAGGGCATCCATATGTGTTACGAATGGGTTGGCGTCTGCCCCACCGGTGGTATGCTCAAGGACTGGTATGTTGATTTCGATAAAGTCGTGTTGATTTAGAAAGTCGCGAGTCGCCTGCCAAAACTTACTACGGCGTACAAAGCGGTCGCGCACTTCCTGATTGACATTCATATCGACATAGCGACGACGCATCCGCTCTTCCTTGTTTTTAAAGCCCTCCTGGGTGCTTGGCATTGGTCTTAAGGCTTTCACCAAAAAACGTAGCTGCTTTACGAAAATTGAGATTTCGCCAGTTTTGCTTTTAATAATCTCGCCAGTTGCTTCGATAAAATCACCAGTATCGAGTAGCGGCAAGTCAGCCATACCAAGACTGTTCGATAAAGGGTCGCGCTCGGACAAGTTGCCATCTTGCAGGAATAATTGAATCTCGCCGCTGTAATCCTTTACGACAATAAAGGCTAGCTTACCGAACTTACGGATGCCGGTAATGCGACCGGCGATGGTAGCCGTTTGGCCTACCAACTCATCAAATTGCTTAATAATATCACCGCTGAGATGGGTTCGTTTAACATCCGCCGGATATGGATTGATGCCTATTTTTCTTAATTCTTCGAGCTTCCTAAGCCGCTCATCGCGAAAATCTTTTAGTGTTGCCATATCTTATGAGTATAACATATCAAAATGTCGCCCCGATAAATGAGGCGGCATTAAAACAGGCTTAAATTAGGCTAGCCAATACTGACTATTG
>DAIOXF010000090.1:0-2049 GCA_036758105.1 Candidatus Saccharimonadota bacterium
GGTAGTTATAGACTGTTGTTGTGACCGAACCGCTACTGGCTTGCGTTTGCACATACTGGCCATAGCCAACGCCTGGTCCGGAGCGGTCGTAACGCATCATGCGATTAACCGTAAAGTTAGGTTGATCCATTAAACCGCGCTCAAATCGATTATTCATCATAAATCCTGCGGCCGCAGCTAGCGATAACAGAAATAGTACCACAAGAATCGCTATTACAATCAGCCCTCGCCTGCTCATCCGATTGCGCCAGTTGTTGGCATTAACTTCATTGTGATTACCGTGAGTATCATCTACCATCGCTGAAGTTTGTTTCGGAAGATTTGCGTCATCCGCAGCATTTGATTCATGTAGTGGTTGGTGTTTTTCTTCTGCCATATCAATATAATCTCCTTTGTATTATTTAATAATACAGTCGAAATCTGAATAATAGCTTATAGATTCGAGATTTTATTTCTACAAATCGGTAATCTTGACCCTTTTTTGTTCGGTCGTGTCGCGGTCACGAATCGTTACAGCATTGTCGTTTAGTGTGTCAAAGTCAACCACCACACAAAATGGCGTGCCAATTTCGTCTTGGCGGCGATAGCGCTTGCCAATATTACCATTGTCGTCCCACATAACATTGCCGTATTTTTTCTTTAAAATATCATAAACTTCACGGGCTTTAGAGACCAATTCCGGCTTATTTTTAAGTAGTGGCGAAATCGCATATTTTACTGGAGACAAATACTGCGGTAGTCGCAGATAGACACGCTTCTCGCCATTAACTTCATCCTCGGTATAAGCGGCTGATAGGACGGCCATAAGTGCTCGTTCGACACCAAATGATGGCTCAATAACGTGTGGAATAAACTTGGTGTTTGTACCTTTTACGGTGTACTCCATGTTTTTTCCTGCCTCGCGCTGAATATTTGAAAGGTCAAAATCAGTACGATAAGCTAGCCCCAGCAGTTCTTCGCGGCCAATCGGAAAATCAAATTCAAAGTCAATCGTGCGCTTGCTGTAATGCGCCCGGTCAGCCTCAGGTACTTCCAACTCATGCACATTTTCTGCTGGCAGCCCCAAAGCGTCCGTCCAGTCGTGAACCAAACCAACCCATTTAGTAAATTCAGCTTCCCAAGTGGCTGGGTCAATAAAGTATTCAATCTCCATTTGTTCAAACTCACGTGAGCGGAAAATAAAATCACGTGGGCTAATTTCGTTTCGAAAAGCCTTGCCTTGTTGAGCCAAACCAAACGGCAAATCAGGATAAAAACTATCAATCACGTTCTTGTAGTTAGTAAAGATACCTTGGGCGGTCTCTGGGCGAAGATAACTCACGCTTGATTCATCATCGACTGGCCCAACCGTCGTTTTAAACATCATGTTAAAAGTACGAACTTCAGATAGCGGATTGCCATTAGGACTTTTAATGGACTTGTCGCGAATAAGAGCGGTCATTTCATCCAGGCTAAGACCGTCAACGGCGAAACCTGCATCTTTTATCAAGTGGTCAGCTCGAAAGCGCTGTTTGGTCTCGAGGTCTTCAACTAGCGGATCAGTAAAGGTATCAATGTGACCACTCGCCTTCCAAACTTTTTGGTTCATAAGGATTGCGGCATCGATACCATACATATCTTCGCGGTCCTGCACAAACATTTTCCACCATAGGTTCATAATGTTACGCTTTAAACTGACACCAAGTGGCCCAAAGTCCCAGGTACCACTTAAACCACCATAGACTTCACTGCCCTGATAAATAAAACCACGGCGCTTAGCCAGGCTTACGATTGCTTCCATTTTTTCGTTCTTGTTTTTATCCATAACTTCTTCGTATTATACCAGAATTGATAGAATGTTTTATTTACGATAATTTCTATTGTTTGTCGGATTAAAAAGAGTACAATTTAGTCCAGTTCTCCAAACACCAATTTCTCAAAGAAGAGGCCAAGAGTGAACGCACCATTGATAGATAGCTCAGCACGCACAGCCAACGTCCTCGCCTTGCGAGCGGCACTGGAGGCCTGCGCCAATGACGGCTTAACAGGGCCCGTAAGAGAGGTCAAAAG
>DAIOXF010000091.1:0-2035 GCA_036758105.1 Candidatus Saccharimonadota bacterium
CCATTACCCCTGTTGAGACAAGGCCAGTTGTGCTTAATTGATAAATTCTTTGGTACGCCCGGAGGGACTCGAACCCCCGGCCTCTTGGTTCGAAGCCAAGCGCTCTATCCATCTGAGCTACGGGCGCATACCAGAGGTAATTATATCACGAACAATTAAGTTGGGCTATAATGGGTGCCATATGGAAATTCACACAAATATCCCGCTAAAAAACTTTACAACCATGAAGCTCGGTGGCAACGCTCGTTTCATGACTGAAGTCCGCACTCCCGAAGAAGTTGTTGAGGCCTATCGTAACGCCAAGGCACAATCACTACCGGTTTTTGTGCTTGGTGGCGGCAGCAACGTCATCGCCAAAGATGAAGGTTTTAACGGGCTTATCATTCGCGTGCGCATTCCTGGATTTGCCGTTATTGCCGACGATCTTAACTCGACAACAATTCAGGTTGGTGCTGGCGAAGACTGGGACACAGTCGTTAAGCGAACAGTTGATATGCGCCTGAGTGGTATCGAAGCAATGTCGGCCATTCCCGGTACCGCCGGTGCCGCGCCGGTCCAAAACATTGGCGCCTACGGCCAAGAAGTCGCCGAGACGCTAGTGTCGCTTGTCGCCTATGACACGCAAACTGACAGTTTTGTGACACTTTTAAACGAGAACTGCGAGTTCTCTTACCGCCAAAGCATCTTCCGCAGCAGCCAAATGGGGCGCTACATCATTATGTCTATCACATTGAAACTTTCCAAAAATCTGCCACAACCGCCGTTTTACGATACGCTTCAGGCCTATTTTGATCAGCGCGATGTGCATATTTTTACCCAAGAAACGGTCCGCAATGCAGTAATTGATATTCGCGCCAACAAACTACCCGACCCAAAGCTTTCACCAAACTCTGGTTCATTCTTTAAAAATGCCATCGTCGAAGATTGGCAACTAACTGACTTGAAAAGCACCAACCCCGATATGCCGACCTATGATATGGGCGATGGCCGCTTCAAAGTACCGACCGGCTGGTTAATCGAACAGGCTGGCTTTAAGGGACAAGTACTACACGGCATGCGTGTTCACGACAAAAATGCCGTTGTCTTAATTAATGAATCCGCCACTGGTTATCACGATCTCGCCGAAGCACGCGACGAAATTATAGGTACCGTACGCGACAAGTTTAAAATCCAGATTGAACAAGAGCCGCTCGAGGTCTAAAACGCTTGCGGTTTAACCTAAAAAAACTTATGCTATAAGGTATGAATCGCCGTGGTTTTACGATTGTTGAATTGCTGATTGTCATCGCCCTTATGGGAATACTTTTAACACTTAGCGTGGTCAATCTTCGAGGCACTCAAATCAGCTCGCGCGATACTGAGCGTAAGACCGATATCGATACCATTTCCTCACAGCTGGAGATATTCTATAAGGTCGGAGCTGACAATTCATCGGTACTTGGCCGCTACCCTTCTACGGCCGAACTTAATAGTAGTACCAACATTCAAGCGAACCTGCGCGATACTGATTTAAAATCATTCACACCCCCTGGCGCAACTTCCGCTGACACTGGTTTTGTAGCTGCAACTAATAGCACTCAAACTACAGCTGGGGTTTCTCCACAGCCAACTACCTCTACTTATGTTTACCAGCCACTGCAACAAGATGAATCGCTATGCACACTTAGCTCTCAGGCTTGCACCAAATTCAACCTTTATTACAAATTGGAATCTGACGGCCTTGTATATATGAAAACGAGTAAAAACCAATGATAAAGCCTCAAAAACAATCTGGTTTTACGGCTGTCGAGCTGCTTATAACGCTTTTTGTGGCAGCGGCCTTTCTAGTAACCGGTTACCAACTTTACACAATAATTATCAAAGATAGCGGTAACACCCGTGCTCAAGCCCGGGCGGCCAATGTCGCCTATGACTACATTCGCCGCTATTCACCATCTGCAAGTAATCCATGCTCAGCCTCGACACCTGTCAATAACGCCCCTATAACTGTCAGCGGGTTACAAAATGTCACCGTACTAGTAGCCTTTACCTGCCC
>DAIOXF010000092.1:0-2024 GCA_036758105.1 Candidatus Saccharimonadota bacterium
AATTATCAGACATAACAGATGACATTAAAGCTCTAGGTGACGTCGCCGGCGTGCTAGTTAGCTACGGCAAGATTATTCCAGGTAGCATAATTAGTTTATTCAATCCTGGCATTATTAACGTCCACCCTTCACTTCTACCGCTTTTCCGTGGCCCGTCGCCAATTGAGTCAGCCATCACAAATGGCGACAACCAAACCGGCGTTACAATTATGAAACTCGAGGCGCGCATGGACGCTGGCCCAATCTATAGCCAGATCACTTACCCATTATCAGGCCGTGAAACAAAGCCAGAATTATATCAAACGCTTGCCGAACTTGGTACAAAGCTGCTACTAAATAAATTACCAATCATTTTAGACGAGTCATTAAAGCCGACGCCGCAGGACGATGCGCAGTCAACTTATTGCAGCCTTTTAACCAGAGATAACTCTCTACTAGAGCCCGAACAACTGACCGCCACCGAAGCCGAGCGTCGCGTCAGAGCATACTTAGGCTACCCAAAGACAAAAATTCAGGTCCTCGGTAAGGAAGTTATCGTTACCAAAGCCCACATTACGCATGAACCAAAAACACCGCTCGACATTGTATGCAAAGACGGTGTTTATCTTTCGATTGATGAATTAGTAGCGCCTAGCGGTAACCGAATGGACGCTAGCGCCTTCCTGAACGGCTACGCGGCTGGTTGATCGTCACTAAGTATCTTGTCGCGGTTACTAACGATCTCGTTTTTCAGGTCATCTAGTACGCTAGCGACAACGTCGCGGTAATCTGGACGATTTACTTCCAGCCACTTAGTTGCGGCGTATTCGGAGCGCAAAGCTGGGTCATTTACATCCAAGCCAGTCGCCTGTTGAATGCGTGAAAACGCCTCGTCATTGTGATAATCAGGCGCATGCTGCACTAACCAAGCCATAACAACATCATCCTTATGGTCAATGATTGACTCAAATTCTTCCAGTTGAGCATCGCTCATACCATCAGATAATTTTGTACCAACCCTAAGCTCAAGCTCATCGTAGATATGTTGCAAAAAAGCTTTCTTTTGCTCTTCCGGAAGGTCGTTAAGACCTATGTCTGCTAAAAACTTATCGTCTAACTGAAACATAATTATTTATTCCCCTTACTGGCTATCCTTTATTTATTCTAGCACATGCGGTCTTCTTGCCTTCGGCTTTACCGAGATACCTCAAAAATCAATGATTAGGCTTTCGTAAGCGTACGTTTGACTAGTTCACGGGTGAAGAATTCGAGCTTGTCGCCTTCTTCTAGGATGAGCTTTTTGTGAATCTTAAGGCTTAGGCCACACATTTCACCTTCAAAGACATCTTTGGTTTCCTGCTGTTGACGCTGAACTTTGATGACTTCGACTTCGGCTAGTTGTTCACCACCACGAATTACTCGTGTCAGCAGGCCGGGCATAACTTTGCCGCTAGTAACCTCACCACCAGCAATAATCTCGTCTTTTAGAGTACGGAAGATACCCTTAATCGTTAGCTTACCAACCTCAGTCTCAACGACTTCCGGTTTAAGCATCGCTTCCATCGAAGCGCGGGCATCATCAAGCAGTTCGTAGATAACTTTATAGAGGCGAACTTGGACCTTATCACGAGCAGCCAGTTGCTTAACAGCAGGTGGCAAACCGACGTTAAAGCCGTAGATTATTGTATTGCCATCATTAGCTAGGCGAATATCGTTTTCTGAGATACTACCTACACCACTACCGACAATACGGACGATAATTTCGCCATGGGCGTCAATTACGCGCAAGCTATCAATCACAGAGGTTAGCGATCCTTGAACATCGGCTTTGACAATAACGTTAAACTCCTGCGAGTCGTGCTGTTGATTCATCATCTTTAAAAGATCGGCACCAGTCACGTTGGTGCTGGCAGCATTCTTCTCGTTCTCAATACGAGCCGCCATAACAGCACTGCGCGCTTCTTTTTCGCTCTTTACAATCGAGAAGCTATCGCCAAATTGTGGCAATTCCTTGAGTCCGGTAACCGTAACAGGCGTGGATGGAC
>DAIOXF010000093.1:0-1998 GCA_036758105.1 Candidatus Saccharimonadota bacterium
AAAAAAAGCCTGGCGGGTCAAGCCTAACGGTAATTGTTAAATGTTACTGGAAAATCAAGGTCAGCAGTGCGGATAAGTTGCATAGCTGATTGCAATTCGTCCTTGCTGCCACCGGTGACGCGAACGGCCTCGCCCTGGATTTGAGTCTTAAGTTTAGGTAGACTATCACGAATCATCTTAGTAATCCGTTTAGCTTTGTCTTGATCTAGGCCAGCAATAAATGGAATTTCTTTGGTGGCCTTAAGATTACTGGTTGTAATTACTTTAGATAAATCGAGCACTTTACTGCTGAGCTCACGGGCGGCTAGCTTTTTGCGAATAATATCTATAATACTATCGATTTGCCAGTCATTAGCGCCGATAACCTTAAAGCCAAGCTTGTCCCCTAGCCAATCGATTTCGGCCGGTGTGCCTTTAAAATCATATCGACCAATCATTTCTTTTTGGGATTGCGCGAAGACATTGTTCATCTCGGCTTTGTCATATTCAGAAACTACATCAAAACTATATGTTGCCATATCTTTATTATACATCAGTAAATAAATAAGCCCACCTGGAGGTGAGCTGCTTTATATGGTGCTGGAAGTAGGACTCGAACCTACGAAGCCTTACGGCAGAAGATTTACAGTCTTCCGTGATTGCCACTACACGATTCCAGCATATATTGTGGAGCCGCCTTTCGGACTCGAACCGAAGACCTGCTGTTTACAAAACAGCTGCTCTAGCCAACTGAGCTAAGGCGGCACGCTGTAGGCACTAAACCATTCTACCCAATAACAGTTTGGTTTTCAATGATGGATATGGAGCCACGACTGGGATTCGAACCCAGGACCTCATCCTTACCATGGATGCGCTCTACCAACTGAGCTATCGCGGCGTACCTTGGTAGATTTTAACATATTTACAGTGTACATATCAATCAGCCGAGGCTAAGTTACATAATTACACGGCGTGGTCGTTTGACCTGGCGCGGCTGAGCTTGCGGAATAATCATTTTAGCTGATTTTTCGCGTAGGTTTAGGGCTAAATCAGATTGACCGGTGCGATCGTAAGCGTCGGCTAGGATATTAAGCGTCTGTGGAATTGGGTCAAGTTCGACAGCTTTTTCAAGTGATTCAATCATTTTGCGGTTGTGACCAAGCTTTTCCTGAACCTTGGCATAGGCGATGTGGCGCGAGGCTAGCTCACTATCCATTGATAACGCTTGCTCAAAAGCCAGGGCGGCCTTATCGAAGTTGCCGGTTTCGTAATAGATTAAACCGACGTTATGTAAGCTACTGGCGCTTGGCTCAAGCGATTGAGCAATCTCAAAACACTCGACGGCGTCCCGGAAAGCTTGCTGTTTGGCGTACAAAATACCCAGACGGTTATAGGCGCTGGCATTACGTTCGTCGACGCGCAAAATAGTTAGCAGAGCTTTTTCAGCTCGCAGGTATTTTTTACTTTGAAGTGATTCTTGGGCAATTGTCCAAAGTTGTTCGAGCTTTTCAGATAGTTTAGTTGGCAAATCGGCCACAACTTCAGTAATGGTTTGGCGCTGATATATCGTCCAGCCGCCTAAAAGTGCAATAACAATAAGACCTAACATTTCTTAGCTAATTATATCACAAATCGCGCCAGGCAGATACGGATATTGCCGTTAGCTTCAATCTGTTGTCTGGCAAAAAGTAAGGCATCGAGCTGATTAATTAGAGTCTCTTGTGGTTTGTCAGAAATACTGTGTTTTAAAATACTGGCCGTATAATCCAGCAGCGTGAGTGCCCCATCGCGATTATCGCGATATTTATTTGCAACTAGTAGCTTATGGTAAGTATTAGCTTGTAGTAAGTCACGAGCGTCGCGAATAATCGCTGATCTGGCTGTAAAATAGACCTCATCAGTGGCAAGTCGTGTTAGTTCGGCTGGCAGCCCAGTCGCCATATATATTAGTTGGAGGCGCTTTTTGGCATCTGTGACACTTAACTCATCGAGCAGTTCTTCAGTTTGTTTTTTAAGGAC
>DAIOXF010000094.1:0-1900 GCA_036758105.1 Candidatus Saccharimonadota bacterium
TGAAGCTCAGGCCCTCATAGTCGCCAACCGTTCCACCAATCTCAACCATATGAACAGCACTGTCACCCGCCGCCGCCTGAATCGCGTCCTGAATTGCACCTGTTAGGTGTGGCACTAGCTGAACCGTCCTACCGCCAAACTTGCCGGCACGCTCATCTGCGATCAAATCAGACAGCAGCCGCCCAGCTAGAGTTGCGCTTTTTTGCGTCAATTCAATGTCCAAGAATCGCTCATAGTGACCGAGATCAAGATCGGTCTCGGCACCGTCTTTTGTTACAAAACACTCACCGTGCTCCTTGGGATTTAAAAGGCCCGCATCAACATTAAGATACGGGTCACACTTTTGGATTGAGACAGACATACCCTTGGACTGCAAGATAGCGCCGATACTAGCGGCCGTTATCCCTTTACCAACCCCAGAGAGTACACCCCCAGTTACAAATATAAATTTCTGTTTTTTGCCCATGTTAGTTTCCTCTTCCATGGGACTTCATTATAACACTCAATTTAGCCGGACGCTATATGTAGGATGTTGTGCTATTTGCATTACACCATATAGGTGGTGCTGAAGAGTACATAGTCCTTAAATAATATTATCGCCAATAATATCGTCAGGTTGCGAACCAAATTCATAGATTCGCAGGCTGTCACCGCTCGTTCGCCATTCGTCCTGAACCGGTCGCAGTATCTCCCAAGAGCGTAGGACCTCTTGGCTACTCGTAAATAAGCTTTTACGTGATTTAATAGCATCAACAATCACTTGCTCGTAGGCGTCTGGCAAATCAGCATCCTCAGGATAACTAAACTTTAATTGTTGACGCTCAAATTCACGATCATATCCAGGCTTTTTAACGAAAAATTCCATTTCGACGCCTTCATCGGGTTGTATTTTAAATTTTATACAGTTGCTTTGAGCTTCGTGAGTTTTTCGTAAATGTACCCTAATCTCGGTAGTTTTCTGACCGAGACCTTTACCGGTTGTTAGAATCAGTGGGACGCCTTCCCATTCTGGCGCATGCGAATGTAGCTGCAACGACATAAACGTTTCTGTCGAGCTAACTGGGTTATTAACCTCATCACGATAAGTATTATATTGGCCGCGTATCGCCAGTTCAGGACTCGCGATATCGATTTGCTCAAGAGCCGCTAGACGCATATCGGGTAGCTTCGACCATTCAAAATCTTCTGGAATGTGCATCAAGGTAAGCGACAATAGCTGCATTAAATGTCCCTGCACCAGATCCCTCAAGGCGCCAGTCTGCTCGTAAAAGTGCGCTCGCCCCTCGATACCAATCTTTTCTAACGCCAAGACTTCAATCTTTTCAATCACCCCACCGTTCCAGATGTGCGAGAATAACGCATTGCCACCGCGAAAAGCGACAATATTCTGAGCCATTTCCTTTGCCAAATAATGATCAATTCGGTAAACCTGGTCATCCGAAAAATAACGGGCCGTCCGATTGATTAAATCGACTGCCGATTCATAATCCATGCCAAACGGCTTTTCGTACATAATCTTAACATTTGGAGAGTTTAGGCCGACTTCTCCCATAAAGTCGACAATTTGAGTTGCCGACAGCGGCGGTACAGACAGATACGCTATGACCTGCTCGTCAGCTTCAAGTGCTAGCTTGTCCTTTAGTCGCGTATATTCGTTTTCTTCCGATAAATCCATCGTAAACATACTAAATTTGTCGATGATATCATCAACATTACCCAACGATGACTCAAGCAGCTGTTTAATGTCAGCCTCGTGACGAGAAACGCCAATAACCTCCAGGTCATTAAAGTCACCTGTCCTAATAATACGACTAATGGCTGGTAGTAATTTGCGATGGCCGAGATCACCGGTGATACCGAATATAACTAATTTTGTTTTCATACTGTACTCATTATACAC
>DAIOXF010000095.1:0-1888 GCA_036758105.1 Candidatus Saccharimonadota bacterium
GATTTATCGTATACGGATGCTGAAAAACTGAAGGTCAATATTGATAACAGCCAGATTAAACCAAGCGTTGCCAAGGAAGTTAACGCGGCTATCGATAAAACCCTAGAGGTTTGGGTAGCTGGTGTCGAGCTAGCGCTGAGTGAATTTGACTCGGTCGATCACTTGCCAAATCGGATTTTGCTATGTGGTGGTGGCGCCAGTCTTAACAAATTAGTTGACGCCCTGAAGCGCGATGAGTGGCACAAAGATTTACCTTTTGCTAAAAAACCAACCGTTCAGTACATTCAGCCATCAGAAGTCATTGGTATAACAGATACAACTGGTGGCGTAAGTGACCATACGCTGATTACCGCCATGGGCTTGCTACGGGTTGGCTATGATACAATAATGGGTAGTGGAGAAGGTGATTCAATTAAAGAAAAACTGAATCGGATACTTAGAATATAGTTATGAACAAAGATGTTATTTACATTGATGTCGAAGATGATGTCACAGCGATTATAGGCAAAATCAAGGCCTGCAAAGAAAATATTGTAGCTTTGGTACCGCCAAAACACGTCGGTATCTTGCAGAGTGCCGTTAATTTGCGGCTGCTTGATCGCATGGCTAACTCAAGTCACAAACGTTTGGTGCTTATAACTAACAATCAGGCATTGATTGGTTTATCATCGGTTGCAGGAATCCCTGTTGCCAAGAATTTGCAGAGTAAACCGGAACTTGCTCCGATATCAGTTTTAAATATCGACGACGGTGAAGATATAATCGACGGCTCGACACTTCCAATCGGCGAACTGGCTCAGACGGCCCGTAAATCTTCGCCAAGTGATGATATATCTGACAAAGATTTGAATACAATTCAAATTGACGACGATGCCGTATCGGTTGCAGCCCTTGGTGGCGCAATCAAAAACCAGCCTTTTGTTAATAACACACCCAAATCCTTTAAGGGTGCCAAAGTTCCAAACTTTACGTCATTTAGAAAGAAGCTGTTCCTCGGTATCGCTGTTATTATTCTACTAATCGGACTTATAGTTTGGGCCTTTGTGTTTGCTCCAGCTGCCAAAGTTATTGTGACTGCCAGGACTACACCTGTGGCAATTGTAGCAACACCTACGATTGGTGGTGATGTCGCCTCTGATTTAACGAAGGGCGTTATAAAGTCAGTGACTCAACAAACCAAAAATGATGTGAGTGTCGACTTTACGGCAACTGGTCAAAAAGATACGGGTAATAAGGCGGCGGGTACGATGAATATAGCTAGAACGTCAATCTCAAGCACGCCTTTGAGTGTGCCAGCGGGCACGACATTTACTAGTGGTGATTATGTATTTGTTAGTACCCAGTCGGTTACTCTAGCTGGTACACAAGTTGGTACAAGCGGTATAGTACAAGACTCAACAACAGTTAATGTACAGGCTGCTAATCCTGGAGATGGCTATAATCTTTCGGCTCGTTCGTATAGCTCGAGCGTTACAGGTATTAGTGCCAACGGTAGTACAATGTCGGGCGGTACCACTAATATAGTTAAGGTCGTAACAGCAGACGATGTTCAAAAAGCAGCTGCGCAACTGGCTCAACAATCCTCTGATGCGATTAAGCAACAATTGATTAAGCAATTCACTGGCGGAGAAGTTGTCATATCTGATAGCTTTACTGTCACTAGCGCCACGCCAGTATCGGCGCCATCCGTCGACGCCCAATCGACTGATGGTAAGGCCAAGCTAGTTGCTTCGACGACCTACGCGATTACGGCAATCGCCAAACCAGATCTTGAACTATTTTTAAAAGATTCACTTAATAAACAGTTAGTCGGTAACTCGGCTCAGCGAGCCTACGATGATGGTATTAGTAAAGTGCAGGTGAGCGGATATAACAAAGCAGCCGACGG
>DAIOXF010000096.1:0-1878 GCA_036758105.1 Candidatus Saccharimonadota bacterium
CTATAGTATTCCTTTCACGATTGTTGCTTACGTAATCGCTATAGGTGTCTGGATCATCTCGGGCGACCCAATCCGTTTCCTAGAGGTTATAGTTGTCGCCACCCCTTGTCCGCTAATCCTGGCAGCTCCAATCGCCATAATTTCGGGGATGAGCCGCGCCAGCCGTTACGGTATTATTGTTAAATCCGGCGCAGCCCTTGAAAAGCTCGCATCTATCCAAACAATTGCCTTCGATAAAACTGGCACATTAACACACGGCACTCCGATTGTTGATGAGATTATCGTGCTAGGTGAGCATGATGAATCGGCTATTTTACTTAATGCCGCCAGTCTAGAGCAGGTATCAAGTCATGTGCTAGCGGACGCAATCACCAAGGAGGCTGCTAACCGAAACATTGAACTGGTACGCGCCCTTGACGTTAAAGAGATGGCCGGCAACGGCATGATGGCAACAGTTAATGACTTAGTAGTTTTAGTCGGTCATTACAAGTTTATGGAATTAAATGATGTAGTGATTCCAAAGAATTTTAATCAGACTTCAATTAGTCAGACCGCCACATACGTCGCAATCGATAACAATCTAGCCGGGGTGATTAGTTTTAAGGATGAGCTGCGCGAAGAGTCAAAAGCAACGCTGACGGCAATTCGAGGCCTTGGCGTTCAACGCATTTTAATGCTGTCTGGCGACAACGAGGCGGCGGCCGCTGCTATCGCTGGCCAACTAGGCATTAAAGAATATCAGTCCCATCTACTGCCGGAAGATAAATTAAAGATTATTCGAGATATAACTGATCAGTCAGTCGCATTTGTGGGCGACGGCGTTAACGATGCACCAGTTCTTACCGCTGCTACCGTCGGTATTGCGCTTGGCGCCAAGGGAAGCACCGCAGCCAGTGAATCGGCCGATTTGGTGATTATGAACGACGACCTAAGCTACGTCGCTAAAGCCATCAATATCGCCAAAGAAACTTTATCGATCGCCAGGCAAAGTATCTTTATTGGCATAGCTTTAAGTGTTGGCTTGATGCTAATCTTTGCAACTGGCAAATTTTCACCAGTCGCCGGTGCCTTAATCCAAGAGATTGTTGATGTGATAGTTATTTTTAATTCCCTCAGGGCGCACACCGACAAGAAGTTTATTATTTAAAATTTTTCGCATAAACGACCGATTCTGTTAGAATAGTTAAGGAATAAACCCCACAAATTAAAGTAAATCATATCAAGAGTGCAGTAAGAGATCTAGCTCTATGACCTGCCGGCAACCAGCGTAATCGCATCGGTGCCCCCTCTAGCCCATACCGGGAAAGATAGGTGTCTGTATAAACTCCTTTATTTCCCTAGGGCAATATATGAAAAGGAGTATTTTTTATGTCAAATTATAAAACCGCCGAGAGCGTTTCACCGAAGCATCCTGACAAAATCTGCGACCAAATATCGGACGCTATTTTAGATGCCTATCTGACAGTCGACGCTGATTCTCGAGTGGCCGTTGACGTCGCTGGCGGCCATGGTAAGGTATTCGTGACCGGCGAGGTGACGTCCAAGGCTAAAGACATTGATATTGTGAGCATTGTCGAGCGATTAGCAGGTCCGGTCGAAACCATTCTACATATTGCCGAGCAGAGCCCGGAAATAGCCGCTGGCGTTGATACCGGTGGTGCTGGCGATCAAGGCATCATGGTCGGCTATGCCTGTAATGATACTAAAGAGATGCTACCTCTACAGACCGTTCTAGCGCGCAAATTGAATCAATACCTATACAAGAAATGGCCGTATGACGGCAAAACGCAAGTTACTCTAAAGGATGGATTAATTGAATCAATCGTGGCTAGCTTTCAAAACGCGCCACGCGACGAGCTGTTTGCCCGTGTCAAACAT
>DAIOXF010000097.1:0-1860 GCA_036758105.1 Candidatus Saccharimonadota bacterium
CGTCTGCACAGCGCAAAGGTCGTCTTTGGTAGCGCCACGCCAAATGTCACCGACCGCTATTTGGCGGATCAGTCCGGTCGACCGATTCTACACCTGAATAAACCAGCGCGAGACAACACCGCCGCCTCCGTTTTGACACTAGTTGATATGAAAAACCGCTCGAACTTTAACGGTCACCGCTTTTTATCAAAACAGCTTATTAACCAACTTGAAATAACTCTAGGCGAAGGTAAACAAGCCCTAATTTTTCACAATCGCCGTGGCAGTGCTAGCACGACCTTATGTGAAAATTGCGGCTGGACCGCCATGTGTCCGCGCTGCTTTATACCGCTAACTTTACATAACGACCAGCACACCCTGCGCTGTCATATCTGTGACTTCAAGCAAGCCGTACCGACTTCATGTCCAGATTGTCAACATGTCGATATCATCCACAAGGGATTTGGCACCAAGCTAATTGAGAGTGAGCTAAAAAAACTATTCCCCAAAGCCAACATTAGCCGATTTGACGCTGATAATGGTACCGCAGACACGGTTGATGCGCGTTATGAGGAGCTTTATAAGGGCAAGATCGACATCGCCATCGGTACCCAAGTTGTCGCCAAGGGCCTTGACCTACCGCATCTTCGGACGGTTGGTGTTATTCAGGCCGATAGCGGTTTAGCCCTGCCTGATTTTAGCGCTGGCGAGCGCACTTTTCAGTTGCTAGCCCAGGTTATCGGCCGAGTTGGCCGCAACGAGCACGCCACCCAAGTTATCGTCCAAACTTACCAACCCGGACACCCTAGTATCGCGTTTGGTATAAACCAGGATTACGAATCTTTTTATGACTACACAATTAAAAATCGCAAAAAATCGCTTTTTCCACCGTTCACACACCTACTCAAACTGACCTGCAGCTACAAATCTGAAACCGATGCCATTCGGGCCTCACAAGAACTTGCGCGCACACTTAAGTCGAAACTTGATAAAGATGTCACTATTCTTGGCCCAACACCGGCATTTTATGAAAGACAGCGCGATAATTACCGCTGGCAATTAACGATTAAAAGCCCCAAACGCGAACATTTAATACAGGTACTGTCATTTGTTCCAAAAACTCATTGGCAATCCGAGCTCGACCCCACTAGCCTGCTTTAGCCACCCCTGGTATAATACGATTAATGAAAAAAGAAGATATCATCACTCTGCCGTCTCCCCATTTGCGTCAGAAGTCAGCTAAGATATACGTTGTGACAGATGAAACTCAGCGTCTAATTAACGACATGAACTCTGCTGCCCTTGATTGGGAAGATAGTCGTCCGCACGAAATAAGCGCCGCCCTAGCCGCTGTTCAAATTGATCGCCTATATCGTGTCGTCATCGTTCGGACTGATTTTGACGACAAAGCCGTGCGCGACTTTACGGCCCTAATTAACCCCGAAATTGTAAAATATGAAGGCGAAATTACCGAAGATTACGAAGGTTGTTTAAGCGTCAGTAATATTTATGGCAAAGTCCCCCGCTACAATAAGATTCGTGTCCGCGCCCTAGACCGAGAAGGCAATGAAGTACGCTTTAAGGCCGAAGGTTTCCTTGCCAGAGTGATTCAACACGAAATCGACCATACCAACGGTATAGTTTTTATCGATCATATTCGCGACAAAATCGATGCATTTTACACCCTCGACAAGGAAGGCGAGCTTCAACCACTAGATTATGCAAAAAACGTTGAAAAAAATAGTATTCTTTGGGACTGAAGACTTTAGTCTTTGGGCATTAAAGGGCCTAGTTGAGGCCGACTATAATATCGTTGCCGTCATCACGAAACCCGACAGCAAGCGTGGCCGCAAACAAATCTTAACGCCACCATCAGTTAAA
>DAIOXF010000098.1:0-1798 GCA_036758105.1 Candidatus Saccharimonadota bacterium
CAAGGTTTTTTTCCTAGATGAGCCCACTACGGGCCTAGACCCTCAGGCAAGGCGTCATTTATGGGAATTAATCGAAAATGTCCGTAAAAGGGGCATCAGCGTTATTATGACGACTCATTATATGGATGAGGCCGAGGTTTTATGTGATCGCATCGCTGTCATGGACAACGGCAAGATTGTCGCTATTGATACGCCTAAAAACCTGATTAAACAACTGTTGGCCCGCGGTTTTTCAAAAGAGCAGCATGTCGAACAAGCCAACCTCGAAGATGTCTTTATCGACCTAACTGGCAAGGGCCTTAGGGAAGAAATCTAATGAAAAACAAATCTTTCTACACAATCCGCACTTTCGTTCGTATCAATACCAAAAGGTTTTTCCGTGACCGTTTGGCGATATTCTTTTCGATTGGCTTTCCTCTGATATTCCTATTCGTTTTTGGCAATCTTAATAGCGGTAGCGGTGGTATGTCATTTAAAGTTGCGGTTATTAATCAGTCACAGACGCAGTTTTCAAAGGACTTCGTGGGGCAGCTATCAGACAGTAAGGTTATAAAAGTTAATAGCGAAGTCACCTCTCTTAACGCGGCGAAGGATAAGATGGGGCGATCTGAACTTGACGCTGCGATTGAACTACCTAGCAATTTTGGTGATGTCGTGAAGGACACTAATTACCCAAGCGGCCAGGCAAAGGTTATTTATACCAATAATAATCAACAGTCGGCATCGGCTTTGACCTCTATTTTACAGGCTCAATTCCAGTCAATTAACTCAAAGTTTGTAAAAACCGACATGCCGCTAACGGTGACCAGTGAACAGCTAAATGAGCGAAGTTTGTCGGCATTTGATTATACATTTGCAGGGTTACTGGGCTTTTCGATAATCGGTATTGGAATCTTTGGCCCTGTTAACGTCTTTCCAGAGCTTAAAAAGATGGGAATCTTGCGTCGCCTCAGCACGACACCTTTGAAGGTCTGGCAATATTTCCTGTCTAATATGATCGGTCAGGCGGTAATTGGCTTGATTGCCATGGGCGTAATGTTTGTCGTTGCCCTGATGGTTTTCCATTTGCAAGTGGTAGGGAATTTGCTCGAGTTAGCGATATTCTTGGTTATTGGCGTGATAACAATCTTAGGCATCGGTTTGGCGCTGGGTGGCTGGGCCAAGAATGAGCGTCAAGCCGCACCGCTATCAAATATCATCGTATTTCCTATGATGTTTTTGTCAGGAACGTTTTTTCCTAGGTTTTTGATGCCAGAGTGGTTGCAGAATGTATCCAGTTTTCTGCCGCTGACGCCGATTATTGACGGTATTAGGTTGATACTTACCGAGGGCAAGCATTTGATTGACCTAGGCCCGCAGCTTGGCCTGATTGGTATCTGGGTAGTGGTGATTTACTTCATCGCCTTCAAGGTCTTTCGCTGGGAATAGTTGACTTACAGACATGCTTATGCTATAATAATAGTATGACTGAACAATCTTCATCAGATTCTAAACATCCTGAGTACAAGATAACTGCGAAGCAGCTTGATGATTATGCTGATACTCATAATTTACCTTATGACGAGGTTTATTATCATTTTGGAGTAACTCCTGATGAAGTTGATTTTACTGATGACTATACTATATCCGAGGCTCCTCAATCGCCGGCCGTCGTGAAAAAACCACACTCAAAAAAAGGACCACTACTTGAAGTCTCAAAAGCTGCACGTGAAGCATTGAGTCCAATCGAGCCAGGTCCATCATTAAGTCTTTTGGCGCGCGCCAAAGCACTTGCGCTTGACGGCGCGTGGGTTCGGCT
>DAIOXF010000099.1:0-1766 GCA_036758105.1 Candidatus Saccharimonadota bacterium
AGACAGACCGCTCGTCGGTACTTTTATCATCATCGTCGTGCAGGGTGTCGTGGGTCTGGTGGCGTAGAGCGGCGATGTTGCGCCAGTTATGCAGGCGATTCTTGGCGCTGGTTAGGTTTTCGAACGTAAAGTTGCCGTCGCTGCGATAATGGGTTTGCAGGGCGAACATGCGGAAGTCATCTGGACTATAGCCTTTTTCGGCCAGGTCATCCAAAGTGTAGCCATTGCCGAGCGACTTGCTAATCTTTGTACCGTCAACCTTTAGATGGTTATTGTGCAGCCAAAAATTACTAAATATTTTGCCGGTCGCTGCTTCGGACTGAGCAATCTCGTTGGTGTGGTGAACTGGAATATGGTCAATACCGCCGGTATGAATGTCGAGCGTCTCGCCCAATATTGACATCGCCATAGCCGAACATTCCAGGTGCCAGCCTGGAAAGCCCATCGGTTGACCTGCGGCAATATCTTCAGGTGTCTGCCACTCCATATCGCGCTTTTCGCCGTTTGATGTAAACTTCCATAACGCAAAATCACTGTGGTTGCGTTTTTCAGGGTTAAACTCAACTCGGGCACCGGCTTGAAGCGCCTTTAGATCAAGATGTGCGAAATCGGCATAGGTCGGAAACTTGCTGGTATCAAAATAAATGCCGTCATTAATTTGATAAGTATAGCCCTTCTCTTTTAGAGTTCGAACAAGCTCAATTTGTTGCGGGATGTAATCGGTCGCTTTGGCGATATGTTGGGGTTTAATTAGTCCCAGGTCGCCGACACCCTTAAGGAAATCTTGGCTATAAAACTCGGCAATATCCCAAGCTGTCTTGCCTTCTCTTTTGGCGCCCTTTTCCAGCTTATCCTCACCCTCATCGGCATCACTAACCAAGTGGCCGACATCGGTGATATTCAATACTCGATCAACCTCGTAATCGTTTGCGGCTAGCACACGTACTAAAACATCCCAAGCGATATAACCAAACCAATTGCCAACATGCAGATAGTCATAAACGGTCGGGCCGCAAGTGTAGAGCTTAACTAAGTTGGGTGTCTGGGACTCAAAATCCTGGTCATGACCAGTTAGGGTGTTATGAAGCCTGAGCGTCATTTTCTAACTCCTGTAGGGCTTTTTGCGTGGCATCAAGTAGTTCGGGCAAGATTGTTTCAATTGATTCATAGATGCGGAACCCGGCTGCGTAAGGGTGACCACCACCACCAAAGAATCCGGCTACAGCAGCAGAAATCGGTTTATTGCTGCGCAGTTTACCGGTTAACTTGCCGTCTGGATAAGTCTTAATAGCGACGCCCAGTTCGACGCCTTCAACTAGGCGCATTTCATCAAGCACTAGGACACTTGGGTTATATTGATCGCTGTATTGCTGAATTTCTTCCCACGGGATTCGAATAACGGCTAATTTGCCGTCCAGAAAGTACTCGATGCGTTCAATCAAGACGCCTTTATACTTCAAAATATTGGCCGATTTTTTCATGTGTTCACGACGACGCTCTTCGATGACGGCCGGGTGCGCGCCTAGTTCTGTGAGTTTACTGGCGACTAAGAATGTCTCGGCATTGACGTTTTGGGTGCTGAGCCCAAGGCTGTCTGATAGCAGTGCTGCCAGCATGTCTTCGGCAGCTTGCTGGTTAATTTGCCACTCGCAAGCGGTGGCTAGTTTGTAGATTACCTGACTGGACGAAACTGCCTCTTCTAACACCATCGTGTGATCAAAGCTAAGAGTTGATGCTGTCTGCACGTGGTGGTCGATGACGATTAC
>DAIOXF010000100.1:0-1730 GCA_036758105.1 Candidatus Saccharimonadota bacterium
CAATTCGCGAAGCATTAACACTATATTAGGAAGCTTGGGACGATTATGCAAGGTTTTGATCAAAAAATGTGTACAACTTGTTATAATAAAAATTAAGTATGTATCGCCGTTCTTCGAAAAAGCAGCAACTGATTAGACGAATCTTAGTTTACGCTGCTATGACACTGCTAGTCGCTATTACCGTGACTGGCCTGATTTTTGTTATCCTCGGTTATCGGATTGATACAGATAACGGTCAGGTTGAAAGAAGCGCGCTGCTTCAATACAAAACTACACCATCCGGAGCGACTATATCGGTTGACGGCAAGTATTTAGGCTTACGTACACCAGCAAAAAGTACCGTCATCGAAGGTACACATAAATTTGTTATGCAGCGCGACGGCTATGAAACTTGGCAAAAAACCATGGATATTAAAGCTGGTACATTAACTTGGCTAAATTACACCCGCTTGGTCCCAAAGGACCGTCCGGTTGTGCCGCTGCAAAGCTACGTAACCCTTCACGCCAGTCTTGGAACGATTGATGGCCAGACGATCTTAATCCAGCAAGATGCCGCTCAGCCATCGTTCCAGATTGTTGACGTTCGGGCTGATGATATTAAGACGAGTACGATTACTCTACCAACTTCGCTTTATAGTGAAGCCACGACGGCTGGCGTGACACACTCATTTAGCGTTGACCAATGGGATACAAGCGGCCGATATTTGATAGTTGAGCATAGTTATGGTGATAAAAAAGAATGGTTAGTAGTTGATACTCAGGACATAAACTCGAGCAAGAATATTAGCCGATCGCTTGATATTGGTATTTCCTATGCTGCCTTCTCGGGCACCGGTGGTAATATCTTGTATGCCCTATCGGGCAGCGATATTCGCAAACTTGATTTGTCGGCCGGTACGATTTCGCGGAGCCTAGTATCAGGGGTCAGTAGTTTTGAATTGTTTGATACGAACGTGGTTACTTACGTCGGCACTGACCCATCCGATACTACAAAGCGTGTTGTTGGACTATATCGAGATGGTGACAACAACCCACATATCCTCCGTAGCTACACAGAGTCGGCTGATATACCACTACACATCACGACCTCGCGCTACTTTAACCAAAATTATATTGCGATTACAAACGGCGACAAAGTTGATATCCTATCGGGCAATTACCCATCTTCAAGCAGTGTTAGCGCCGATACATTGTCAGAGTACGGCAGCTTCGCCTTTATGCCAAGTGTCGACCGTGTTTCATTTAGTCCCACCGGATTTTATTTAGTCGTTCAATCAGGTGCCAATTTTGCAAGTTATGATATCGAGCATAAAACTGTTGCAAGCGGTGTTATATCGGCCGCTTCATCAGTCGCCGTGGCGCCACTTAAATGGCTAGACGACGATCACCTATGGTCAGACTACGCTGGTAACTTAAGCATGCGCGATTTTGACGGCCTAAACGCCATCAATATCAATCTGGTTGCGACCGGTTATGATGTTACTTTGACCCATAACGAACGCTATCTTTACAGCATTGGCAAGACTAATACTGGCTATCAGCTGCAACGCGTTCGACTAATCTTGCAATAGTCTTTTACTTTTGACCAAATAAACGTTCGAGTAATGTCGGTGAATTGCCCGGCATGCTGGTACTCTGTGTCGCAGAGGCTGCGGTCGGTGCTGCGGTTGACTTTAATGGGTCTGGACTTACCTGATCTGCTGTAACTAGCAGGCGGTGTAAGGCAGTAC
>DAIOXF010000101.1:0-1697 GCA_036758105.1 Candidatus Saccharimonadota bacterium
GTAATTTCCATAAGCACTATCATATCAGCTGTAACGACAAATCAAAAGAAGCGCCCGACTTGGCGCTTCTTAAGTTTATCTTTTATTTTGATTTAGCTGTCTTGGCAGAAGTAGGCCCCGTTACCAGATTCAAGTTTTGTAACCACCGTAAACTGTCTTGTAGTTCCAACCACTAAAGCTTGACTAGTAGGGCTGCTAGTTCCACATTTAGTCTTTTGTGTTACCGTTATTGTCCCGTCTGCTGGAGTAGCCGTAAGTGTGCCAGCCGTAGCAACAGTAACAGCGGTGGTATTTGAAGATAGTGAGCCTAAATATCCGGCGAATCCAGTGGTGCCTGACGTAACCGGTAAGGCCGTGGTTCCTGAGCCAGGAAAAGCTCCTCTGTTATTACCCGTGTAGGAGGTTACTGTAGACGCTACAGTACTAACATCACTCTTGCGAGCCGTGTCGCGTTGACTCCTCTGCAATGCCGGCAAAGCCGTAAATACCATCAAGAAAATCAATCCGGCGATAGCCAAGACCAAGACAACCTCGATGATTGTAAATCCTTTTGTTTTTTGTTGAGTGTTCATAGGAATTTTTTCCACCTTTCATACGAACTTTATAATCTCTTAGCAAGATGCTTATGTATATATTAACCTACTGACATTTGATTGTCTAGACGTTAATGCCGTTGACCAGGCTATAGATTGGCAGCAAGATAGCGCCCACCATACCACCAGCCACGACCGCCAGGACTACCATCAAAATCGGCTCAATCGCGGTAGAGATATTGCGAATCTCTTCATCAAGCTCTTCTTCATATACCTGCGCCACCTTACCCATCATCTCGTCGATACGACCCGACTGTTCACCAATCTTGATCATTTGTGGCACCAGTGGCAAAATATAATCCTCGGGCTGCAGGGCAACCGATAACGCCTTACCACCCTTCACCTTGTCCGCGGCCCTTATAATACTTTTTTCAAGAATCGTATTATTCATTGAGGTACCCGTAATCTTTAGCATATCCAGCATGCTCACACCAGTGCTAAGTAGCGTTTGACCAGTTCGCGCAAAACGCCCCATGTACAGTTTACGGAACATACCGCCAAACAAAGGCACATTAAGCTTAAATGTATCCTTGAACTTGATACCCGCCTCTGTCTTGAGGTATTGCGTAAAGAAATAAGCTGCTAAGCCCCCTATTATAATAGTTAGCCACCAGTACTGCGCCAAAAAATTAGCAACGTTGACCATTACCTGAGTAATCATCGGTAATTGCTTCTTCAGATCGTGATATAGCTTCTCAACCTGCGGCACAACCGTGAACAACATAAACGCCATCACGCCCATAATGACCACCAAGACGATAATCGGATATGTCAGTGCACTTTTAATCTTGCTGGCGGTAGCGGCATCTTTCTCTTGCTGGTTGGCAACGCGCTGTAGCGCTTCGTCTAGTGTCCCGGATATCTCACCGGCCGACACCAAAGCAATAAATACCGAGTCGAAAACCTCGGGGTGTTTGGAAAAAGAATCCGATAAACTTTTACCACCTTCGACTGATGCGGTAATCTCTTGGATAATTGATTGCAGCTGCTTATTTTGAGTTTGCTCCAATACGGTGTGAAGGCTTTGCGCTAGCGGCAGACCGGCACCAATCAGGGTAGCCAGCTGACGAGTAAAGACGACCTTATCTTTAACGGTTATTCGGC
>DAIOXF010000102.1:0-1619 GCA_036758105.1 Candidatus Saccharimonadota bacterium
GTCATCATACTACGGACAGCTTCGAGTTTGACGGTGTATGACTTACCAGCACCAGACTTGGCAAAGACGACCATATTGGCGTTCTCTAGGCTAAATCGGTCAAAAATCACTAAGCCGTTATTGTGCATATTGATTCCATAAAGCACACCAGTTTCTTGTGTCAGGTCGGCGCTAGTGAAAGGAAAGCTGGTACTAATCGCGCCAGTGTTCATATTGCGACGGATTTGCAGCTGATCGGTCATTTGTGGAATGCTGCTATTTAAACCCTGCTCTTGCTGGCCGCTAGCGACTTTACTAAAGACCATTTGCTGGCCAAATAATGTTTCAATCTTGTGCTGAACAAAGCCAAGCTCGTCTAAACTGTCAGCGTAAAGTGTTACATATAGTCCAAAACGGAAAAATCGCTCGGCGCCAACCTGCAGCTGGTCGCGCAGTTCCTCGGCGTCATTAATAGCCGCTTCCAGCCCTGGGTCGCGAATTCTACCCTTCTCGCTACTAATCGAAGCCGTCGCCTCCAGCTGTGTAACTTTTTTGCGCAGGTTATTTAAGACAACTTGGCTTTCAACCGGATAAACAAAAATACTGACGTCTAACACCTCGTCGATATTAATTAACGAGCTTAACCAACCGGTATAAATTTGACGAGGATAGCCGTATATATAAATTGTTCGGCCGTATTTAGTACCTAATCGAAAATATGACGAATGAATTTCCAGGCTACTTGGTGCAATTAAATCACGTAGCGTCGTTACGCCCTTTAAGAAGGCTTGTTCTACCTCGGTTTGCTCGAGCGCTCTTTGTTGCGCAGCGATATCAACGACATCCATTTTTTTCTTAGCCATTATAAAATACTTCCCATTTCATTATTAACTGGCGCTGGGCCTTCACCTTTTTTAACGTAAGTCGCGGTGACGCTATCGAAATTACCAAGAGGCTCGCGGACGGCTGTATCTGGGTTATAAACGTTATAATACAGCTCGCCAAGCTCTTTAGTATTAAGCTGTACGGCCTGTACGCCGACTTGAAACAATCCGGCCGTAACATTATCAACACGGTTTTTAATCTCGGTCCTCGCCTTTTCGTATGTTGCGGTATCGATTCGCGTAATGTTATTTTTTTGTTTGGAGAATAATTTACCAAAAAAGCCCTTCCCCTGGTCGACTAGACTGGCTACATCGCCTTGTGGATAGTACGGGATGGCGATGAAAAATGATTTGTTCATAATATTAGCGTCTTGAGATAATGCGTCAATAAAATTAATATAGTCATCCATCAAAACACCCAGCAGCATATTATCTTGGCTGCGACGAATCTCGGATAAACGATCAATATATGGGCCGATATCAACACGTTGGGATCTGATTAATATCTGTAGCGGAAAGTTTAGCGAGTTTAAGAAGTTTTGGTAACTATATTCGACACCTTCGCGTTCTTGTGAGCTCATCAAATCAAAATTAATCGATTTACAAGCAACTACCGCCCTGAATGTGCCGTCGGCCATGATGACCATATTGTCACGTACCTCTGATAAAAGCAGTGAATTTTGAGTTGAATTGGGGTTTTTAGGCACAATTGGGGCTGGAGCATCAGGTTGCATTGGAGCTGGGCCACTACCAATT
>DAIOXF010000103.1:0-1519 GCA_036758105.1 Candidatus Saccharimonadota bacterium
GCCATGCGTACAAATGGTGACGGTGTCTCGGCGGCTTGGCGAACTAATTTAATAATTTGCTGGTACTGACTATCTTCACCTGTATGTAGGGCGCTAGCTCGAATCAGGCCATCGACAACAATCGATCCACTTAATATACTATCGCCGACATTTTTAAGTTGTGGCAAGCTCTCGCCAGTCAAACTGGACTCATCGACACTTGTCGAACCCTCTATTATTCTGGCGTCGACCGGTACGGTGTCGCCTGGCCGAATTTCAAGTACATCACCAACCTTAATGTCCTCAATCTTTACTTCAATAATCTCATTACCTTTAAGTAGTCGTGCCAAAGTTGGTGCACGATCCAAAAGTGCCCGAAGTTCGGACTGAGCGCGCCTGCCGGCATAATCCTCCAGGGCTTCGCCACCGGTAAGCATGATAACGACAATTATGGCTGCCCATGGTTGGTTTAAAAGTGCGGCCGAAATTATGGCAGTCGCTGCTAAAATATCAACGCCGTACTTGCCCAACCTGATATCTTTCCACATCCTATAAAGAAGCGGTAAGGTCAGGATTAGCGACACGACGTTCATAGCAAATAGGCCGCCAAGTGCCAATGGTGTAAATTGCAAAATGCTAACCAAGATAAGTGTTAGTGCGGCAATGCTAAACTGCAGGTAGTGTCTAATGAATTGAAAAAATGTTGTTGGTCGGTTAGCTAAAGTACTCATACGTATATACTATATATTACTTTAAGCGCAATGACCGTGGTTACATCACAAAAAACTATCATAAATTCAAACCATATAGTATTCTTAAAATATTAAACATAAGCGTGTATGAGATACTTCATTTAATATAATGACTAAAAAGCTAAGCCCACTCAAGCGTAGTTCGCGCAAAATCAATCGTGATATTACGAAAGTTGAACATCGTGCGGCCAACATCGCCAAGCATATGGTGCATCGTAAGCGTTTCGGTCGATTTATACGTATCTTGGGTCCTGGCGTTGTGACCGGCGCGGCTGACGATGATCCGTCGGGAATTGCTACCTATTCTCAGGCTGGTGCTGTTTATGGCAACGGACTTCTGTGGGCCTTCCCCTTTATGTATCCGCTACTTGTCGCTGTTCAGGAGTCATGCTCGCGGATTGGTGCCGTCACTGGTAAGGGTTTAGCAGCGGTTATCAAACAGCATTACAGTAAAAAATTACTGTATATGTCTGTCTTTCTAGTGGTGATTGCTAATACTGTTAATATCGGTGCTGATTTTGGCGCCATGGCTGCCACGTCGCAGTTGTTTTTTGATATACCATTTACAGTCTTAGCGATTGGCTATGCGGTTATTATTATTTTGTTAGTTGTCTTTGTTAACTACAAAAAATACGCCAAGATATTGAAGTGGTTAGCCTTAAGCTTGCTTGCTTATCCAATTACGGCCTTTATGGTTGGCCAAAACTGGCCGGAAGTTTTCAAAGCCACCTTTAATGTGATGCCGCAAATTAATGCTGACACAATCTATCTATTGGTTGGTATGATCG